>JASGFP010000014.1:0-41445 GCA_047605445.1 Rhodoblastus sp. | reverse complement strand
GATCGTCGAGCGGCGCGTTCCAGAACGCCATGATGGCGTCGCCCATGTATTTGTCCACCGTGCCGCCGCGCTCGAGAATCGTGTCGGTGAGCGGCGTCAGATAATCGTTCATGAAGGCGATGGTCTCGGCGGCGTCGAGCCCTTCGACGAGGCCCGTATAGTCGCGCATGTCGCAGAACATCAACGTGAGCGCGCGGGCTTCGCCGCCGAGAGTCAGCCGGTCTGGCGAGAGCGCGAGACGCTCGACGATCTCCGGCGAGACGAAGCGGCCGAATGCGTTCTTGACCTGCGCCTTCTGCGTCCGCTCATACCTGAACAATTCGATGAGGCCCGCGAGATAGGCGACGATCACGGTCGCCGACGGAAAGATCGGGTCGATCAGCACGCCATGCGCGCTGAAGGCGCGCCAGCCGGCGGCGAACATCGCGCCGATGGCGACGACGCCGATCAGCGCGCCGAACAGCGGCCGCACGACGGAGGCCGCGAAAGCGGCGATCAGCGAGAGGACAAGCGCGGCGGCGAGCTCGGCCGGCGCCGCCCAATCGGGCCGCACGAGATCGCCGCCGGCCAGCGCATGCTCGATGAGCTGCGCGTGAATCTCGACGCCCGGCGTCACGCTGTCGAGCGGCGTCGCGCGCTGGTCGAGCACGCCCGCCGCCGACGAGCCCACCAGAATGATCCGCCCCTCGATCTCCTCGCGCGCAACCTCGCCCGCCAGCAGCTTCCACGCGGGGATGAAGCGCCCGCGCTCCGAGCGGCTGAAATAGATGCGACGCTCAGCATGCGGGCCGGTGGCGAGGACGACGTCGCCGACCTTGACGGCATTCACGCCAGTCGCCGCACCGAACGCCGTCTGCCCGCTTGCGTTGGAGGAACGCACGACGATGGTGGAGGCGCCCTGCGCCGTGCGCAAAGCCTCGAGTGCGAGCGAAGGCACGAGCGTCGTTCCCGAACGCACGATCAGCGGCGCCTCGCGCACGATCTGGTCGTGGCCCGGCAACCAGTTGAGCGCGCCGACGCCGGCGGCGTCTTTCGCCAGCGCCGGCAGCGGCGCGGCGACGGCGGAGAAATCGGCCAGCCAGGGCGTCGGATCGTCGCCGGCGAAGGCGAAGCCCGCTTTCACTGGCGCGCTCGCGCCCGGCGCGCCAGTGTTGGTCATGATCGCGCCGAGCACGACGATGGCCTTTGAAATCTCGCGCGCGAATTGCGCGTCGTAGCTTTCGACGCCGGCCATCGCGCCGTCCACGCGCGCCCGCGTCGCGACGTCGAGGTCCCGCGTGAAAAATTCGGGGCTCAGACGGTCTGGTTCGGCGAAGGCCATGTCGAAGGCGATGGTCGCCGCACCGCGATCGGACACTTCCTTCACGATCGCGCCGAGCCGCGCGCGCGGCCACGGCCACTGCCCGAGTTTGGCCAGCGATTCATCGTCGATATCGACGATCCGCACCGGCGTTTCAGGCGACCAGACGCGCGGCTTGAGACGCTGGTATGCGTCGAACGAGAAATTGCGCACGCCCTCGAGTTCGTTCGAGGCCGTCACGCCGAAGGCGAGCATCGCGAGAAGCGGCAGGCCGAAAGCAGCGACATAGGCCCACCGCAACCGCATTCAGATGACGCCCCGTTCGCGCAACGCCGCGATGGCCGCGCCATCGTAGCCGAGCGCGCCGAGCACGTCGTCGGTATGCTCGCCCAGAACAGGCGCGCGATGACGAATCTCGCCCGGCGTGCGCGAGAGTTTAAGCGCGACGCGCGACACCGGCGCGGGACGCGGCAGGCCGGGATATTCCATCTCCTGCATGAAGCCGCCGGCCCGCACGTGCGGATGGTCGAGCGCGGCTTGCGGGCTCAGCACGGGCGCCGCCGGTATCTGCGCCTTGCCGAGAATATCGACCGCTTCCTGCACGCTGTGCTCCGCACACCAGCGGCCCATGCGCTCGCTGATGACAGGGCCATTTTCGCCGCGCTTGAGATCGTCGGAAAAGCGCGGATCGGTCAGCCAGTGATCCTCGCCCATCAGCTTCGCCCAGCGCGCGAACAGAGGCGCGCCCGTCACCTGCACCAGCACCCAGCCATCCTTCGCGCGATAAATGTCGGAAGGCGCCGTCGTCTGGCCCAGATTGCCGGTGGGAACGCGGTTTGCGGAAATCACCGCCTGTTCGATCAGCGTCGCGTTGGTAAAAGACAAGGCGGTGGCGAGCAACGCGCCCTGCACGATCTGCCCCTTGCCCGATTTCTGCCGCTCCATCAGCGCGGCCAGCGTGCCGAAGGCGCAATGCAGCGCCGTGCCGAAATCGACGTAATTGACCGCCGCGCGAAACGGCGGCTCGCCATTGCCGGTCATGTAGACCGCGCCCGACATCACCTGCCCCACGCCGTCGAAGCCGACGCGGTCGGACCACGGCCCCGTGTCGCCGAACGCGTTGGCGGTCGTGAGGATGATGTCCGGCTTTATCGCGCAGAGCGAGTCGTAATCGAGTTTCATCGCCTCCAGCGTCTGCTTCGGAAGGTTGGCGACAACCACATCGGCCGTCGCCACCAGTTTCCTCAGGACAGCCTGCCCCTCTGGCTTCATCGGGTCGAGCGTCACACTCTTCTTGTTGCGATTGACCTGCAGGAACAGCGCGCCCGCGCCATCCTCGCCGACCGGCGTCACATAGCGGTCCTCGCTGCCCGCGCGCCGCTCGACGCGAATGACGTCCGCGCCGAATTCCGCGAGCAGCGTCGCGCAATAGGGCCCTGCGATGTAGCGCCCGAAATCGAGCACGCGAATGCCTTCCAATATCCCGCCCAATCGATCCACCCTGATTTGTCTTGTTGTGCGTCCAGTCTATCCTGTGCGGCAGGAGAGAAAAGCAGGCGGGGAGCGCGGAGCTGCGATGCTGTCGATCGAGGAAGACGATCTGTCGAGTAAGAGCACCCGGGCGCTGCTTGCACAGCATCTGCGCGGGATGAACGAAAACTCGCCGCCGGGCGCTGTGTTCGCCCTCGACATTTCCGGCCTGAACGAGCCGGGCGTCACGCTCTGGACCGCGAAACGCGACGGCGAGGCTATTGGAATGGCCGCTCTCAAGCAGACGGGCGACGGCGTGGGAGAGCTGAAGTCGATGCGCACACGGACGGACGCGCTGCGTCAGGGCGTCGGCGCGGCGCTGCTGGACCATGTCATTGCCGAAGCACGACGCCGGGGCCTGAAGCGCCTCAGCCTCGAAACCGGCAGCGGGCCGGCCTTCGAGGCCGCGCTCGCGCTCTACCGCAAGCGCGGATTCCAGGACGGCCCCGCATTCGGCGGCTACGAGAAAAGCGCCTTCAACCAGTTTCTACATCTGGAAGTCGAACAGGCATGACCGAGACCGCCGATTCCAACGCCGGATGGCGCGCGCTGGCGCGCCTCTATCACGCCTTCCTCACGGGCTCGCTGCTGCGCGTCGCCTCGCGGCGCGGCTCGGCGGACGCCTCGGAACTCCTTTTTCGCATCTTCCGCCGCCAGCATCTGGCGACCTTCCTGCCCGGCCTCGAAAAGCTCGGGCTGACGGGCCTGCCGGATGCCGTCGCCTGCGCGCAATATCATTACCTCTCCAACCAGATCGGCGGCGTGCGCGTCGAATACATGCCCGAAAGCGACCGCAAGGCCTGGGTGCGCTACGCCCCGCCGCGCTGGATCTGGGATGGGACGGCCATCTGCGGCGTCACCGGCGACATGTCGCGCGCCGTGCTGCGCGGCTGGCACGCGCACAATGGCGTCACACTCAAGAATCCGCGCCTCGGTTTTGTCTGCACCAAGCAGACCCCGGACGGGCAGGATGGGCTCGAAGGCTATTACATCGAATACGATCACGACATCTCGGCCGAGGACCGCCTGCGTTTTTCGCGCGGCGAAGAGGCGCCGCCGTTCGATCCCGCCAAGGCGCCGAAGCTCGAAAGCGCGACATGGCCGCAGGCGCGGCTGGACAAGGCCGCGCGCAATTACACGATGGAATATGTGCGCTCTCTCGTTCCGGAGGCCATCGACCTGTTCGGCCCGCAGGACGCGCGGCATCTGATCGGCGGCGCCGCGCGGCTGGTGGGCATGCATTTCTACGACGAATGCCGCGCGATGCTCGGCCAGACCCACGCGGGCGCCGACGCCTTCGCGGATTTCTTCATGGCGATGGCGGCGGCCGGCGACGAGGTCTGCACGCACGACCCCGAACGCGGCTCGATCCGCCTGACGCAAACCGGGTGGAGGCTCATGCGCGGCATATCCCCGCTGCATCGGGACGCTTTCGCGATCTGGAACGAATTATGGGCCGGCTGCCTCGCCGCGCACGACCGTTTCCTGCAATGGGATGCGCATGCGGAGCGGGAAAGGTTCGAGTTCACGATTGCGCCGAAAAGCGCGCACGCCATGCCCGGCGGCTAACCCGGCGGACGCAAGACTGGCCCCTGACCTCGGTCACCATTGTTGACTATTTTCCTATTATATGTTTCATTGCCCTCGTCCCCGTCCGCCGAGGATGCATCCGGAGCGGTCTTGATGTGTGGATGGGGAGCGGCGCCCGCGCCGTGTGGATGACCGGTCCATGCGTCCCGGGGGGCCTCTTGCAAGGTCGGCAGCGCTTGCGCGGCCCACCCTCTCCGAAGGGCTCGGCACTAAGACCGGGTTGCGATAGCTCGTCACGGGCCCGTTTCGCCAAGTAGGGCTGCTTCCGTGCAAACGGATCCCCGAAAAACCGGAACGATGGCTCCAATGGAGGCGAGGCACGACAAGAGCCGCGTCGGGACTGATGTCGCCGGCACAAAACAAAATAGATTCCGGCGACATCAGTCCCGGCCCTCGACGATCGCATGACCCGGCGGAAAGGCGCGGGAACGTTTTCGCGCGCCGGGACCGCAGGCGGACGCAGCATCGCGCCGCTTCTCCTTCTCCCCGCGCGTGGGGAGAAGGTGGCGCGTAGCGCCGGCGCGAAGTCGGCTGGCGCCGACTTCGATCCGAGGATGAGGGGCCGGATGGGACGCATGGCGAAGCGCGCCTTGGTGCCCCGCGTCCCATCCGCTAGAACGAAGCCCATGTCAGACTCGTCTCCCGCTCCGACCATGTCCTTCGAGGAACTGTCGAAAGCCGTCCACAAGCGCCGCTCCGTCTACGGCTATCTCAGCGGCCTGAAGCTCGACCGCGCCGAGCCGGGCGAGGCCTGGACCAGCCTGCCCTACCGGCCGGTATTCGTCGGCGACGCCGAATCCGGCGTGCTGCATGGCGGCGTCGTGACCGCTATGCTCGACGAGAGCTGCGGCATGGCGGTGCAACTCGGCCTCGACGGCCAGCGCGCCATCGCCACGCTCGACCTGCGCATCGACTACCAGAAGCCCGCCACGCCCGGCCTCGACATCAAGGCGCACGCTGTCTGCGTGAAGGTGACGCGCTCCATCGCCTTCGTGCGCGCCACCGCCTATCAGGAGTCGGAAGACGAGCCAGTGGCCACCGCCACCGCGTGCTTCATGGCCGGCGCCAATCGCACCAACATGCTGCGCGACAAGCCGCCGGCCGGTTATACCGTGCCGCCGCCGCTCGATGCGCCTGACGACCCCACCGGCCGCTTCGCCAACAGTCCGTTCGCGCGCTGCCTCGGCATTCGTATCGGCGACGACGGCGTGCCCGTCATGCCGTTCTCGCAGCGCATCATCGGCAATCCCATCCTGCCGGCGATCCACGGCGGCATCACCGGCGCCTTTCTGGAGACGACCGCCATCGTCAATCTCACGCAGGAACTGGGAGTGACGCGGCTGCCCAAACCCATCGGCCTCACCATCAACTACCTGCGCTCGGGCCGGGCGCTCGACACCTACGCGAAGGCCTCTATCGTCAAGCAGGGCCGGCGCGTCGTCGCCTTCGAGGCGCGCGCCTGGCAGGACGATCCGGCCAAACCCATCGCCTCGGCCTTCGGCCATTTCATGCTGCGGCACACGCCGGGTTCGGAAGACGAATGAGCGGCCACAAAACCGTTCCACTGGCGTTTGAGAGCGTTTCCGGCGACGAGAGCCGCGCGCGCCTCGACGCTTTCGCCGCGCGCCTGCGCAAGCGGCGCACCGTGCGCGATTTCGCGCCCGACCCGGTGCCGCGCGAGATCATCGAGCAGGCGATCCTCGCGGCGGGTTCGGCGCCGTCCGGCGCCAACCAGCAGCCGTGGACCTTCGTCGCCATCTCCGATCCCGACATCAAAACGCGCATCCGACAGGGCGCGGAGGACGAGGAACGCGCCTTCTACGCGGGACGCGCCGGCGAAGAGTGGCTGGAGGCGCTGGCGCCGCTCGGCACCGACGCCGACAAGCCCTTTCTCGAAACCGCGCCCTGGCTGATCGCCATTTTCATGCAGCGCTGGGGCGTCGGTCCGGACGGCCAGCGCGTGAAGCATTATTACGCGCTGGAATCGGTCGGCATCGCCGTCGGCTTTCTCATCGCCGCCCTGCACGAGGCGGGGCTGGCGACGCTGACCCACACGCCCTCGCCCATGGGCTTTCTCAACGAAATCTGCGGCCGGCCGGACAACGAAAAGGCCGTTGTGCTGCTCGTGGCCGGCAAGCCGGCGGAGGGCTGCCGCGTCCCCGACATTTCGAAGAAGCCGCTGGACGCGATAGCCCGCTTTCTCTGAGCCCATTGCAACGGCCACTTCCGCGCTGCCCGCCGACAGCCTACAAGAGCGGCCCAGAACGAGCAGGATCATGCCGCCAACCATCCCGGTCGCCCCCCGCAGATTCGCGCGGCTTGCCTACCTCTCATCCGGCACGCCGGAGGCCGAGGCCGCGCGCGAGCGCCTGGTGGCGCTCTACGGCGAGACGCCGCTTGCCGAGGCCGATGTCGCCATCGCGCTCGGCGGCGACGGGCTGATGATCCAGACACTGCACAAGCTGATGGGCCGCAATCTCCCGGTCTTCGGCATGAACCGCGGCTCGGTTGGCTTTCTGATGAACGATTTCCGCGAGGACAGCCTGCTGGAGCGCCTCGCCGCCGCAACGTCCTCGGTCGTGCATCCCCTGGCGATGCGCGTGACGGCCAACGACGGCGAAACGCACGAGGCGCGCGCGATCAACGAAGTCTCGATGCTGCGCCAGACCCATCAGGCGGCGAAACTGCGCATTTCCATCGACGGCCAGACGCGGCTCGACGAGTTGGTGGCGGACGGCCTGCTGGTGGCGACGCCTGCGGGCTCGACCGCCTACAATCTCTCGGTCAACGGCCCGATCCTGCCGCTCGGCGCGCCCTTGATGGCGCTCACCCCGATCTCCGCCTTCCGCCCCCGCCGCTGGCGCGGCGCGCTGCTGCCCGACCGCGCGAAAGTTGCGATCGACGTGCTCGAATCCGACAAGCGCCCCGTCGCCGCCGTCGCAGACCAGGTCGAATTCCGCAAGATCGCGCGCGTCGAGGTCGAGATGGACCACGCCGTCGGCCTGACGCTGCTGCACGATCCCGGCCATTCGATGGAGGAGAGAATATTGCGCGAGCAGTTCGGGGCTTGAAAACCGTCATCGCAAGGAGCGAAGCGACGCGGCGATCCTTCCCCTGGCGCCGGGAGTCTTCCGGGGATGGATTGCTTCGCTCCGCTCGCAATGACGGGCGTTGCTACCCCGCCGCGATCGCCCGAGAAATCACCAGCCGTTGCACCTCGCTCGTGCCCTCGTAGATCTGGCAAACGCGCACGTCGCGGTAGATGCGCTCGACAGGATAATCGGCGAGATAGCCGTAGCCGCCGTGGATCTGGATCGCATCGGAACAGACCTGCTCCGCCATTTCGCTGGCGAACAGTTTCGCCATCGAGGCTTCCTTCAGGCACGGCAGCCCCGCATCCTTCAGAACGGCGGCGCGCATCACCATCAGTTCCGCCGCGTCGATCCGCGTCGCCATGTCCGCGAGTTTGAAGCCGACCGCCTGGTGCTCGAAGATCGGCTTGCCGAACTGCCTGCGCTCCTTCGCATAGTCGCGCGCAGCTTCAAACGCCGCGCGCGCCATGCCGACCGCCTGCGCGGCGATGCCGATGCGTCCACCCTCGAGATTGGCGAGCGCGATTTTGAGACCCATGCCCTCGGCGCCGAGACGATTGGCGACCGGCACGCGCATATCCTCGAACACGAGCGCGCAAGTGTCGGAGGGATGTTGGCCGAGCTTCAATTCGACACGCTCCACCCGAAAGCCGGGCGTATCCGTCGGCACGATGAAGGCCGAAAGGCCGGCCTTGCCCTTGTCCGGGTCGGTCACGGCGAAAACAATCGCGACCTTCGCATTCTTGCCGGAGGTGATGAACTGCTTCGCGCCGTTGAGAACGTAGTGGTCGCCGTCGAGCCGGGCCCGCGTGCGGATGGAGGCGGCGTCAGATCCCGCGTCAGGCTCTGTCAAACAGAAGCAGCCGATCCATTCGCCGCGCGCCATCGGTTTCAGATATTTCTCGCGCTGCGCGTCGTCGCCGTAGTTCAGGATCGGCATGCAGCCGACGCCGTTGTGGACGCTCATGATCGTCGACACCGCGCCGCAGCCCGCCGCGACCTCGATCACCGCCGCAGCGTAGGAAACGTAGTCGAGCCCCGCGCCGCCCCATTCCTCCGGCACGTTCATGCCGAGAAAGCCAAGACCCGCCATTTCGGAAATCGCCTCCGCCGGAAAGCGATGGTCGCGATCCCATTCGGCGGCGAACGGCGCCAATTTCTCTCGCGAAAAATCGCGCGCCATGTCGCGCACCATCTGCTGTTCTTCGGAGAGGATCATGCCGCCTCCAGCGCGATGGCCGTCGCCTCGCCGCCGCCGATGCACAGCGACGCCACGCCTTTCTTCATGCCGTATTTGCGCAGCGCCGAGATCAGCGTCACCACGATGCGCGCGCCGGATGCGCCGATGGGATGGCCAAGCGCGCAGGCGCCGCCGTGCACGTTGATCCTGTCATGCGCGATGCCGAGATCGCGCATCGCGATCATCGCCACAACCGCGAAAGCCTCGTTGACCTCCCAGAGATCGACGTCCTTCGCATTCCAGCCGATGCGATCCACCAACCGGTTGATCGCGCCGACCGGAGCCGAAGGGAACAGGCCCGGCGTCGAGGCGTGCGTCGAATGGCCGATGATGGTGGCGATCGGCGTCAGCCCGCGCTTTTCGGCTTCGGACCGGCGCATCATCGTCACCGCCGCCGCGCCGTCGGAGATCGAAGAGGAATTGGCCGCCGTCACCGTGCCGCCCTCGCGGAACGCGGGCTTCAGCGTCGGGATCTTATCGAGTTGCGCCTTGGCCGGCTGCTCGTCGATGGCGATCGTCGCCTCGCCCTTGCGGCTCTTCACCTTCACGGGCGCGATCTCTTCGGCGAAAGAGCCATCCTTGCCCGCCTTCACCGCGCGTTCGAGCGAGGCGACCGCATAGGCGTCCTGCTCCTGACGCGAGAATTGATAGGATTGCGCGGCGTCTTCCGCGAACGTGCCCATCAGCCGGCCGCGGTCGTAGGCGTCTTCCAGCCCGTCGAGGAACATCGAATCCATCACCCGGTCATGGCCGAGGCGATAGCCGCCGCGCGCCTTCGGCAGCAGGTACGGCGCGTTGGACATGCTCTCCATGCCGCCCGCCGCCATTACGTCGAACGAGCCGCCGGCCAGCATGTCGTGCGCGAACATGATCGCCTGCATGCCAGAGCCGCACATCTTGTTGACCGTCGTGCAGCCGGTCGACTTCGGCATGCCCGCGCCGAGCGCCGCCTGGCGCGCGGGCGCCTGACCCTGGCCTGCCGGCAGAACGCAGCCCATCACGACATTCTCGATGTCCTCGGGCTTGAGACCGCCGCGCGCAACGGCCGCATCGAGCGCCGCGGAGCCGAGCTGCGGCGCGGTCATGGAGGCGAAGTCGCCGAGCAATCCGCCCATGGGCGTGCGCGCCGCGCCGACGATGACAATGGGGTCCGGTTTCATGGCGTCTCCTGGTGCGGACTCGGCCGCGTCGGCTGATTTGGCTGGGATAATAGCGTCTAAACCCCGGCGCGCCACAGGAGCGCGCGGCGCGCTTCCGCGATCGGGTTCATCGCGAACTCTTCAGCGCCACGCAAGCCCCGCCGGCCTTGTGGATGCGGTCGCAGAGAGCCTGCGCCTCCGCCCTGCTCTGCGTCGGCGCGCGGACGCGGGAGAAGATCCGCGCGCCGCGGCTGCGCAGCCGCGAACCGATGACCATCGGCTGGACGCCGCTGAGAACAGACGTCAGCCGGCTTCGGGCGCGCGAGAACGCGGACAGCGCGAGGGCTTTCGAAAAATTGCCGGCGAGTTGAACGCCCCAGGGCGCAGTCGGCGCAATCGCAGCCAGCAGCGTGCCGCCGCGCCGCTTGAGCGCCACGGTGATTTTCTCGCAGCTTTCCGGCGAGCCCGCATAGGCCGGCGCCGACGCCCCGGCGCGCCAGTCCTCGACGTCCGCGCTGGTCACGATCGTCACGTAATTGCGCGTCTCGGCGGGCATCCCACCCTTGCCGGCGAGCCAATCCGCCACACGCTGCGGTCCTGCATTGTAGGCCGCAGCCGCGAGACCGAGATTGCCGAAGCGCGCACGCAGTTCGGCCAACAGATTGGCCGCCTTGGGGATGGCCTGTTCAGGATCGAAAGGGTCGGCCAGCCCGCGCTCGGCAGCCGTTCCCGGCATGAATTGCGCCATGCCCTGCGCGCCCTTGGGGCTCACGGCGTGGGCGTCGAACCGGCTTTCCTGCCAGATCAGCTTCGTCAGGTAGTCGACGGGCAAAAGCTCGGTGCGCGCAGATGTTTCGATCAGTCGGCAAACCGAGGCGAGCACGCTTTCCTCGGCGCACGCCGGGGTGGCCAATATCAGCGACAGAAGCAGCGCGCCTCGAAAACGCAAATGACTTTCGGCACATGCCCGCAATGGGGTATGTGTGAAAGGTCTGGCTCGAATTGTCAGCAAAGGGGCTCGCGATATGAATTCATTAGGCAAAAAGCTGGCGGCGGAATTTCTCGGCACATTCTGGCTTACTTTCGGCGGCTGCGGCAGCGCTGTGCTTTCGGCGGCTTTCCCCAATCTCGGCATCGGCTTTGCGGGCGTATCGCTCGCGTTCGGCCTGACAGTCCTGACCGGCGCCTACGCGTTCGGCCCGATTTCCGGCGGACATTTCAATCCCGCCGTCTCCGTCGGCGCCGCGACGGCCGGCCGTCTGCCCTGGAGCGACCTGATCCCCTACGCCATAGCGCAGGTTCTCGGCGCAATTGCTGCGGCGGGCGTACTCTACGTCATCGCCTCGGGCAAGGCCGGCTTTTCGCTCGCAGGAGGCTTTGCCTCCAACGGGTTCGGCGAACACTCGCCGGGCGGCTACAGCCTCGCGTCGGCCATGCTGGTTGAAATCGTCCTCACCGCGATATTCCTGCTCATTATCCTGGGCGCGACCGAATCCTGGGCCACAGTGGCGATGGCGCCCGTCGCCATCGGCCTGTGCCTGACGATCATCCATCTGGTCTCGATCCCCGTGGACAATACCTCGGTCAACCCTGCCCGTTCGACCGGCCCCGCCCTGTTCGTCGGCGGTTGGGCGCTGCAGCAACTCTGGGTGTTCTGGGTTGCGCCCATCATCGGCGGCGTTCTCGGCGGCCTGATCCACCGCACGGTTCTCGCGCCGGATCGCGACAAGGGCCTGCGCCAGATGGTGGAAAAGGCGTAGTTCGACTCCGGATCCGAAAGATGCGTCGATCGCGGCGATCCGCGGTCGGCGCATTCAGTTTCGTTGCGCGCCACGCACGGTGAACGGCGTCTCGATCAGTTGCGGCGTCAGCGGCGGATTGGCGACATAGGCCGAAGGCTGCTCTGGCGATGGCGCGGGATTCTCGCGCCATTCGTTTCTGCGGGGCGTTCGCGCGAGCCCGATGGGAAAGACAGTCACTTCGTCACCCTTGATGCGCAGTCGAAGAAAATGGCGGTGTGAATCCCTGCGCATCGCCGAAAAAGCGTCGACATGGCCAATATCGAGCCAGCGCGACGAAACGTAGAGATAGACGCCGAATAATGTGCCGGCTGCCGCGCCGCCCGCGAGCGCAAGCCACGCCAGCAGCATGGCGGCGTTGGTGAGGCCATCGTTCGGCGCCAGCGGCGCAAAGCGCAGAAAGATTTCCACCAGCGCGACGAACGCGAGCGAGTGAGCGACGCCATTTCCCAGCGAAAGCAGCTTGACCCGCGCGCGAGAACCTTCCTGACGGCGCGTGTAATCGTGAAACGACGCCGTCGCGACGACGAGCGCGAGAGCGGCGGCCGGCAGATGCCCGATCCCGAGTGCGACGAGCCCGAACAGCATGTAGATGCAGCCGAGCGCAGCGGCGAAACCTGGATTGAGAAACGCGAATGCGAGCACGCCGCGCAGCATGGAGCGACTTTGCGCACGCGTCGGCCACGCCGCCGGCTCGCCCGTCGCCGCGTCTCGGGCGTGCAGAAGCGTGTCATCCTCGGTCCAGTCGAGCGCGATGTTCGGGTCGCCACGATTGATCGCGATCTCGTCCTTCAGCTGATGGGTGGCTTCCAGAAATCCGCCGCCGCCGCCGGCTGTGACAAACTGGATTCCGCTCGCCTGCCCGATGTAGCGGCTGTAGTGATGCGTATCGCCGGACATGACGAGCGGGATCTGGGCCAGCGGGCATTTGGCGCGCAGGATGTCGCCAATGAAATTGTAGACGTCGAGCGATCTCGAATCTGGATCGCGCGTATAGAGCCAGCCGGGCTCCGGGCCGCAAAGAATGACGCGCGCATCCGGCTCCATCGCTTCCGCGATCGCCGAAAAATAATCGCGCTGCGGCTGGTCGATCGTGTCGTCGAGCTGCGCGTCGACGGCCCACAGCCACCAGTTCCCCGTGAGTTTCAGGGCAAAGTAACTGCGCCCCTGCCGCGAACGCCAGCCGCCGAGATGCAGCCGGTCGCGTCGTGTGAACAGGCCTAGAAAAATGACCAGCCCGTCGTACCAGTCGTGGTTGCCGGGAATGGCGTAGACGAGCGGCCCCTTGTCGCTGTCCGGATCTGGATCGGGAAAAGCCCAGTCGTAGGGATCGCGCAGCCGCTGCTGGTAATTCTCGGGCGATGCGAGGGGATAGACCTCATCGCCTCCCATCACGAGCAGCCGCCCGCGCCGGGTGACATGGCCGCTGATCGCAAGCTCGTCACGCGCGAGCAACGAGGCGATCGAAAAGGTGGCGTCGAAACCGTCGCCGAGATCGGCAATGTAGTCGACCCACAGCGCCCCATCCTCGTCGGTCGTAAAGGCTTCGTCCGCGCCGCCGGGCAAATGCGCGACGGCGGCGGCGGCGTGGTCGGCCTCGGTGGATTTGTCGAGCGCAGCGACCATCAGCCGCCCGTCCGCGAACCGGCCGAACAATTCCGCGATCGCCACGCGCCAGGCGAGCTTGATCAGCAGCGTGAGCCCGAACCAGCGCGTCATGCGCGGATAAAGCGCGAGTTGTCGAAGCGAAACGGGCGGCTTGTGCGGCATTCTGCAAGCTGTAGCCGATTTTCCGCGCCGCCGCGCGATCCGACGCGCTACAGGCGCATCAATGCGACGCCCGCTCCGATCATGCCCGCCGCCGCCCAGCGCCAACGGCTGCCGGATTCGCGTAGGAAAACCACGCCTATCAGCATGGCCATCAGCACGCTCGTCTCGCGCAGCGCCGCGACCAACGCGACCGGCGCTTTCGTAAAAGCCCAGACCGCGGCCCAATAGGCGAGAAAAGAGAGCCCGCCGGCGAGCGCGCCAAGGCGCCAGACGCGCGCGTCGACAGAAAGCGCCGCCGCGCCGCGCCTGGCGAAGCCGACGAGAACGAGACCGCCGCCGGACAAAGCGAACATCGCGCATGTATACGCGGACGCAGAGCCCGACACCCGCGCACCGACAGCATCCATCACGGTGTAGGCGGCCGTGCAGCTGGCGGTGGCGAGCGCATAGCCGAGCGCGCGGCCGCTCATCCGTCCGAGATCGCCGCCGCCGCGTAGCGACATGGCGACGACGCCGAGAGCGATACAGAGAACGGCGGCAAGTTTCGATGCGCTCAGGGCCTCGTTCAGAAACAGCGCGCCCGCAACCGCCACGATCAGCGGCGCAGAGCCCCGCGACAGCGGATAGATCTGGGCGAGGTCGCCATGCGCATAGGCCTCGGTGAGGAAAAGCATGTAGGCGACATGCAGCGCGCTCGACAGCAGCAGCCAGGGCAGCGCATCCATCGAAATCATGGGGAAGAACGGGGCCAGCGCCAGACCCATGACGCATTCCGCCAGCGTCAGCACGATCGTGAAGGCAAAGCGATCCGCGCCCGCTTTCACAAGCGCGTTCCACGACGCATGCATCAGCGCCGCGCCGAGAACCGTCAGGAATACGACAGTGTCCACGCGCCCCGGCCTCCCCGGGTCGCATCATGCCGGATTCGGCATGGATACGCGACAATCAGGCCGCGGCGAGCTCCGCTTCGATCGCGTCGAGATCGATGGCGATGACGCGTGGCGCGTGGTCAGCTTCGGCGCGGTCCAAGGGAACCACTATGGCAGGCGACTCAAGTGGCGGCGCAAGCAGGCCGCGCGCGGCCTCGCGCGCCTCCTCGCGCGCGGCTTCGGCGTCGAAGCGGCGAAGCAGGGCGAGCAGAGAGCCGAGTTCGACGGGATCGGCGGCTTCGCAGGCGGTGAGAACACGCTCGATCATCGCCCGCGACAGATGCGCCCCGCTGTCGTGGGCGGCGGGCCCGAATTCGCCGAGCGCCGAAAGCGCGGCGCGGAACGCCGGCAGCAGCTTGTCCGGCAGGCCGGCCGACCGGTAGAGCGCGACGAAGCCGTTGCCGCGCCAATCGCGCGCCAACGGCAGGGCCTTGCGCTCAGGCAGGCCGGAAAGCTCAACCAGGGTTGCGTCGAAGAGGCAGGAATTGCCGGAGAGCAGCGCGCGCAACGCGAGGCTCGGGGTCAATCGCTCGCAGCCGCGCAGATGCTTGACCAGCGCGCGCGCCGCGCGCCAGTCGCGGGCGCGCTCTGCATCGGCGGCGATCATGACATGCGCCTTGTCGGTCGCCTCGCGAACCACACGACCCGCGCGCTCCGAGGAGAGCCAGGCGCAGCCGACGACGAATTGTGACAATGCGCTCGCCGTGGCGGCGACCAGATCGCTGCGCACGGATGGCGGCAGGGCGGGACGCGACAACAGCGCCTCCCGCAATTCCCCATCCGAGCCGAAGCGTTCGACCATGCGGCGCAGAGAAAATTCGGGGATCTCGGCGGCCGGATTGACAGCCAGCGCGATCAGGGCTTCACGCGCGGCGACCTCCGCGATCGCGGCTGCGACCGAGGCCGACACCGACGGCCGCAGGGCGATAGCCGCCTGCGCGAAGGCGTCGCCGATCGCGGCGCAGTCGATGAGTTCGCCGTCGCCAAGCAACGGCGAACGGGACAGGATGGGCGCAGCCACATCCGACTGGTCGTTGGCGAGCCCGACGACAATCGCGATCGGCGCATCCGCTGCGCCGGCGAAGGCTTCCGACAGCGCCTTGCGGACCGACGGCGCGGGATCGTCCAGCAAGGTCGTCAGCGCCACCTCGGCTTCGCGCCGATCCTGCGGCGCGAGTCCGCCATAAAGATAGGCTCGGGCAAGCGAGCCTGCGCCTTCGGCGCGTTCCGCCGAGGCCGCGGTGGCCGCCCATTGCATGAACTTGCGTGCGATCATCGGGACCAGAAACTCGTGTGCGGACAGGGGGTCCGGCTGCAGCCGATGATCGTTCGTTATGGTAAACGGAGCCTTAAGTGCGGCAGGCGACAGCCGGCTTGCGGGGTTGCCAGCCTCAAAAAAGCGGCTATCCAGAATGGCAAAGCAATCGAACGAGGAAACGCGCAATGTCCCAATCCGGCGCCCGCCATCCCCGCGGCGGCCTTTATTTCGAGGATTTCACGGTCGGCCGTGTGTTCAGGCACGGGCTCACGCGCACCGTGACGCAGATGGACAACATGCTGTTCTCCAACATGACCCTGAACCCGCAGCCGCTGCACATCGACGCCCATTTCTGCGAAACCGAGACGCAATGGGGCCGGCCGCTGATGAATTCCCTGTTTACGCTGGGTCTGATGATCGGCATTTCCGTCAACGACACGACGATTGGAACGACGATCGGAAATCTCGGCATGACCGACGTGAAATTTCCCGCGCCGGTCTTCGAGGGCGACACCATCCGCGTCGAAACGGAGATCGTCGGCGCGCGCGAGTCGAAATCGCGGCATGACGCGGGCATCGTCGATTTTCTTCATCGCGCCTACAAGCAGGACGGGACGCTCGTCGCCGAATGCAAGCGTCAGGGCTTCATGCTGAAGCGCCCTCCAGCGACGGTGGCCGTCTGATGCGCTCGCAGCTCTTCGTCCCCGGCGATTCCGACAAGAAGATGGGCAAGGGCCTCGAAAGCGAGGCCGATTGCCTGTTCATCGACCTCGAGGATTCGGTCGCCGCGGCCAACAAGCCGACGGCGCGCAAAATGGCGCTGGAGTTCCTTTCGAGCGCACGAAAGCGCGACAAACGCCCCCTGCTCTATGTCCGCGTCAATGCTCTCGACACGGGCCTGACCGACGCCGACCTCGACGCAGTCATGCCGGGCGCCCCGGACGGTATTCTCCTGCCGAAATCGCAGGGCGGCGTGGATGTACAGCATCTCGCCGCCAAGCTCGCCGTGCGCGAGGCCGAGAATGACCTGCCTGACGGCGCGACCCGCATCTGCTGCGTGGCGACCGAGACCGCGAGCGCGATCTTCGGTCTTTCCACCTATCGCGGCGCAAGCCGGCGCCTTTCAGCGCTGACATGGGGCGCGGAAGATCTCTCCGCCGATCTCGGTGCGGAGACCAATCGCCTCGAGGACGGAACGCACGCGCCGGTGTATGTGCTCGCGCGCAACATGACCTTGCTGGCCGCCGTTTCCGCCGGCGCGCAGCCGATCGACACGGTCTATCCGAATTTTCGCGACGAGACCGGCTTTCGCCGCGAGTGCATCGAGGCCCGACGCGACGGCTTCACCGGCAAAATGGCGATCCATCCCGCGCAGGTGCCGATCATCAACGAGATTTTTACGCCGCCAGCCGCCGAGATCGAACGGGCGCGCAAGATCGTGCAGGTTTTCGCCGACAATCCGACAGCCGGCGTGATCGGACTCGATGGCGAAATGCTCGACAAGCCGCATCTCGAACGGGCGAAAAAACTTCTCGCGCGCCTCGGGCCGACCGGTTGACGGGCAACATTCCGGACAAGGTTCCGTCCATGCCGCATGCTAGGAGCTGTCCGGCGTAGGATACGGAGCGGGAACCATGTCGGACCAGAAGCAGGAAAGGGTGATGCTCCTCGGCCTCCTCGGCATTTTCTGCGCCGTGGGCCTGATGCTGCTGTTCGTCACGGTCTTCGGCGGCGGCATCGCCGGCGAATAGTTCGCCGGCGCGCGCGATTGACGCCGGCGGTCAGGACCCGTGTTAATGCGCCCCCGGCCTCTTTTGCGCCGCGCGAGGGAGGCCCGCTTGGCGACGTACAATGTGGTTCCGGTCACGCCTATGGATTACCGGCGGCTCGCGGAGAAGCGGCTGCCACGCTTCCTGTTCGACTATGTTGACGGCGGCGCCAACGCCGAAATCACTCTCGCCGCCAACACATCGGCGTTTCGCGACATCGTGCTGCGCCAGCGTGTGATGCGCGATGTTTCGAAGATCGACACGTCGACGACGCTTTCTGGCGTTGACGCAGCCATGCCGGTGATCCTCGCGCCGGTCGGCATGGCGGGCATGATGGCGCAGCGCGGCGAGACACAGGCCGTGCGCGCGGCCAATGCAGCGAATGTCCCCTTCACGCTTTCCACTGTCGGCATCTGCGATCTCGGCGAAGTTAAAGCGGCAGCCTCGAAGCCGTTCTGGTTCCAGCTGTACATGATGCGCGATCGCGGCGTCGTGCAGGATCTTCTGGCTCGCGCGGAATCGGTAGGTTGCACGACGCTCGCCTTCACCGTCGATCTCGCAATCACCGGCATGCGCCATCGCGACTTGCGCAACGGCGCCTTGTCGTCGTCTCTTGCCGCGCGCGTGGTCAAGGCTTGGGAAATTGCGCGCCACCCCAATTGGCTGCTCGATGTGGCCTTGCGCGGCCGGCCGCACGGTTTCGGCAATCTGTCGGATCGCGTGCCCGATCCTGGAAGATTGGAGGCTTTCACCGCCTGGGTCGCAAGCCAGTTCGATTCCTCAGTCACCTGGAAGGATATCGAATGGCTGCGCAGCGTCTGGAAGGGACGATTGCTCATCAAAGGCGTGCTGGATCCAGACGACGCGAAAGCCGCTGTCGCAGCAGGCGCCGACGGCGTGATTGTCTCCAATCACGGCGGCCGCCAGCTTGATAGCGTCTCTTCGTCGATCTCCAAACTGCCCTCGGTCGTCGCGGCGGTCGGCGATCGCGCCGAAGTCTACATGGACGGGGGCGTGCGCAGCGGCGTCGACGTCTTCAAGGCGGTTGCGCTCGGCGCCAGGGGCGTGATGATCGGGCGACCGTGGGTCTGGGCGCTGGCGGCTGCCGGGCAGACGGGCGTCAGCGACATGCTCGCGATCATGCGCCAGGAATTGCGCATCGCCATGGCGCTGTCCGGCGTCAATCGCATCGCCGATATCGGGCGCGACGCGATCGACGAAACCACGCTTGGCGCATGACGCCACTTGATCGCTATGGCGGCGACGACGCCTGTCGCGGCCGAGGCGTCAATGCAGAGCGCCGGTCGTGACTGTTCCGCTCGACGCCGCATAATTGTTTGTGTTGAAACTCGTCAGTGTGGCGCCGTTGGTGTTGGAAATGTCGGAGGGAAAGCCCTGCCCACCGTTGAACCGCGCCGTCACTCGATTGATCGTGACTGTCACGTTGGAGCCCAGAAGATAGAGTCCAAACGTCGAGTTCGCCGACACGACACTCTCCTCGATTGCGACCTTGACACTCCCTGACGTGTTGCCGCCCGAGGCGGAAAATCCCGTATCGTTCCCGCTCATGTGCACGCGACGCACCACGCCTTCCGCGGAGGCCGAGCCTGGCGCGGACGCATTCGGCGCTATCCAGATGCCAGCCCAGCCGTTGCCGGACAAGGCGCTGTCCGAAACCGTAAACTGCGCCGATCCGCTCGCTGGAGCGATGAGTACCCCATGACCGCTGACGCCGGTTCCGTAAGAATAACCCGAGATCACGCAATGCGAGACCGTGAGACGTCCGCCCGACGCCATTTTCACGCCATTGCCGGCGCCCGCCGCGGCGCCGTTGATGGTCAGCCCTTTCAGAACGACATTGCCGCCCGACGGCAGGTTTATATCCACCGCGTTTCCGTTTGCCGGACTGGACGACGATATGGTCACGCCTCCAACGCCATCATTGACGACGGAAATCGGATTGATGATCGAGATCGGGCCGTATTCGCCAGGATCGAGGGCGAGGATGGCGCCGCCGGATTTCGTGACATTGTCGAATGCGTACTGGAACGTCCGGCACGGCGAGGCAGTCGTTCCGCACCCAGCTGCGTCCGCGCCACGCGCAGCCGACACCCAGGAGCGCGGTTGCGAACCGGCGGCCAACGCCGAGTGCGGCGCTGGGGTTGCAAGAGCAGACAGAACGACGAGCGATGAGAGATATTTCATTTTTTGGCCCCCATTGAGCGGGACGGCGCCGGACGCGGATCATTTCAGATGCGTGTAGGTGATCGAGCCGAATCTCGTTGCAAAATCGTTTGTCCGGTCGCTCGTCAGAACGCCGCTCGCGTTCCACAGGTCATATGTCTTGTTGAACTGCGCCAGCACGCGATTGACCGTCACATTCGCCGTCGCGCCGCGAACGATCACGCCGTTCGTGTTCCACGCTACGACGCTGTCCTCGATCGTCGCGACGACGGGCGCGCTTGTGTTGTTGGCGTAGGCGTAGAAACCGTAGCCCGCGCCGTTCATCGTGACATTGCGCACGACCCCCCTCGCGCCGGCCGACCCGCTCGCACCGAAGTTCGGGGCGACGAAGACGCCGCCGTTTCCGTTGTCGGCGAATGAAGTGTGCGAAAACGAGTAGCTCGCGATACCACTTGTCGGCGCGATATACACGCCATTGCCGGTTTTCATGCCGTTGGCGGCAAAATTCGTGATCGTGCAATTCCGGATCGTCAAAGAGCCGCCCGACGTCATGGCGACGCCGTTGCCCTTGGTGGCGACGCCTGTCGCCGCGCCGTCGATCCGCAACCCGTCCAGCACGACATTGCCCGATCCGCCGGAGAGATTGACGTCGATGGCGTTGCCAGTCGAATTGGCCGTGAATACGCCCGCCGCACCGACGTTTGCGTTGACGATGGCGACGGCGTTGTTGATGGAGATCGGCCCGTAATCGCCGGGATCGAGCACGAGAATCGTGCCGCCCACCTCCACTGCGTTTGCGAATGCGTACTGGAACGTCTTGCACGGCGACGTCGCAGCGCCGCACCCCGTCGTGTCGCTTCCGCGCGCGACCGAAACGGTCGCGCTTGCCAGAGAGCCTGCAGCGCGCGCCGACAGGGAAACCGAAACTGACAGAACGAGCGCAACAACCGAAGCAAGGTTGCATAACGTCATGACTGCTCCCCCGAGCCGAAAGCGAAGGCTAATCCGCCCGAAAAAGCAACGCAACACGCAAGCGCCAGCAGGATTGCCGTCTATTTTGGCCGCTCCATCTGGAACAGGCTGTCGACCACAGCATAATCCCCGAGGCCGCCGCAGCGTGCGATCGGCTTGATCTCGGTCAGCTGAAGCCCGCCATCCTCGCCAATGAACGCAGGATCGACGTGCACGCCGACGACCTGCCCGAGCACCAGCCAATAGTCGGTTCCCCTGCCCTCGATATCCTTCAGCTCCTGGATCGACGTCACCTTGCATTCCATCGCGACAGGGCTCTTGGCCACGCGCGGCGGCTTCACGAGATTGCACGGCGCCATCTCGAGGCCCGCATGAACGAATTCATTCTCGCCAAGCGGCAGGGACGCGGATGTCTCGTTCATCGCCAGCCGCAGATCCCATGTCGGCATGTTCCAGACGAACTCGCCGGTCTCCCGCGCGAAAGTCAGCGAATCCTTCACGCCCACCGACGAGAAGGCGAGGATTGGAGGCCGATCGGCGAAGGCGTTGAAGAAGGAATAGGGCGCGAGATTGACAGCGCCGGACTTGCCCATCGTCGTCACCCAGCCGATTGGCCGCGGCGCTATCATCGTCTTGAACGGATCGTGGCGCAGGATCGCGCGGTCGCGCTTGTCGGGTGTGTAAAAGATCAAGGGAAGCGTCTCCGGTCGGATTTGTCCTCCAGAATAGAGACGCTCCGTCCTATTTCAATGTTTGTAGATACGCGATGACATCGTCCCGCGGCACAGTCGCTATCTTGCGGCCGAAGACATTCCAGACCGCCGGCCCCACCGTATTCACGCGACTTCCCTCGCGTGGCGATCTGGCAGGCGCGCACGAAAACGTCCTTCCCCGCCGCCAAGCCGCCCGTCTCGGCCCCGCCCGCGGAAGTCGGGCACAATGCAAGTGCAACGACAATTGCAATCGGAAAATTGTCGCGGTTTCTACTTCGGATGGCGTTTTTCCATCCTCACTTCCGCGGCACGATCGCGCCGTTTATGCCGCTTGCCGGCGCTTCTCGTTCGGGCTCCGGCGGCAAGGGATTGGGACCCAGCGAAACGATATAGGCGACGAGATCTGCGACCTCCGAACGCGACAGGGACATGTCCGGCATCTGCCCGTGGGGCTTCGTCAGAAACAGCGCCAGATCGCGAGCGCTTTTGCGCTGCGCGATATTGGCGAAGGTTGGAACGTCCGCGCTCGCGCTCGTCTGGTTGTCCGCCACGACATGGCACGCCGCACACCAGTGCCCGGCGAGTTTCAGGCCGGCGTCGAGATCGGCGGCGGCGGCCGGACTGGCGAACGCGAGACAAGCGGCAAGCGCGAGCGATTGGCGGAGCATTTTCATGTGACCATGGTCCTCCGGCCGGCCGACCACGTCTTTGGGCTGTATCAATTGCCGGCGAGAAGCGCCTCCAACCAACGTACGAGGTCAGCCGTGACCTCGTCGCGGTTGGTTTCGTTCAACGTCTCGTGTCGCGCGCCGAGATAGACGCGCATCTCCACGTTATCCAGGCCCGCCGAACGATAGGCTGTGGCAAGCGCTGGCAGGTTTGCCCCGACCGGGTCGTCGGACCCGCTGAAAATGTAAATCGGGAGATCCTTGCGAATGCGGGCGACGCGCTCCGGCTTGAGCAGGCCGCCGAGCGCGTCCAGCAGATCGATGGCGAGTTGATTGGAAAACTGAAAACCGCAATGGGGATCGACGACATAGGCGTCGACCTCCGCCTCATCGCGCGACAGCCAGTCGAAGTCCGTGCGCGCCGGCTTGAAAGGCTTGTTGAACTCGCCGAACATCATGGCTTGCAACAAGGCGCTCTTGCCCCGGGCGCCGAGCCGCAGCCGCTCGATGCGCGCAATCATCCGGCCTATGCCCGCAATCGCCGGCGGCGGGCCGTTGGAGCCGGACAGGACAAGCCCCGCAATCGCGTCGCTGTGATCGGCCACGAAATCCTGCGCCATGAACGAGCCCATGGAATGGCCGAGCAGGATGATCGGCGCCCCCGGGTTGTCGGCGGCGATGCGCCGGTTGAGGCTCCAGAGATCGCCGACGCACTTTCGCCAGCCATCGCGCTCGGCGAAAAATCCGAGCTCGCCAGCCGGCGCCGTGAGGCCATGTCCGCGATGGTCGTCGGCGTAGATGGCGAATCCGCGCGCGGTAAGCGCTTCCGCCAGCCGCCCGTAGCGCGCCGCATGTTCGGCAAGCCCGTGTGCGATCTGGATGACGGCGCGCGGCGCCCCGTCCGGCAGCCAGCGATGGACATTGATCCGGGCGCCGTCGTCGGCAGTCAGCTCGAAGCTGTCCGCACGCATCTCAGAAGGCCTTGAAGGTTATGATCGTGCGCGTGTCGACGATGCCGGGGATTGTCTGGACTTTCTGACCGACGAAATGGCCGATATCCTCCTCGCGCTCGACGTAAAACTTCGCAAGAATGTCGAAATTGCCCGCAATCGAATAGATTTCCGAAGCTATCTCCGCCTCGGCGAGCGCGCTCGCCACCTCGTAGGTGCGGCCGAGCGCGCATTTGATCTCGACGAAAAAGGTCTGCATTCCCTCACCCCGGCCCGTTCGGTTTATTTTGCAACGACTTCGACGTCCCGGTCGAGTGTCGATTGCACCTTGAATTGGGCCTGGTAGGTTTTTCCCTCGTGGCGCGCAATCGCCACATATTCGCCTTCCGCGAGAACGAGCGCGGGGAACGCGCCGATCAGCTCGCGAATGACGTCGCCGCCGGGCGTGAGGACCGAGAACGACGTGTTGGCGAGCGCTTCGCCGCCGGGCTGGTTGACCAGCTTCAACGTCATGGTCGCGGCGCGATGCTTCAAGGTCGCCTGCGTCGCCTTGCCGGGCTGGACGCGAAGGTCGGTTGTGACGATCGAGTTCGTGGCGGACGCCGCGCCCGTCGTCGTCGAATTGCCCAGATCGTAGAGGGTCGAAACGATGTGGTATTGTCCCTCCGGCAGGCAGATCAGGTCGCCTGGCTTGCCATGGTCCACAACCAGTTTCGCTTCCGAATTGCCCGGGGCCGGCACGTAGATCGAAATCGAGATCTTTTGCGGCGGGATCGGCTGATCGCCGAGCATCGTTGCTATCTTGAGCGCTCCGGCGTTCAACACGATCCGGTCGGTGACCTGCCTGGCGTCGACCACGATGCGCTTGGCCGCGCCAGCGAGGCCGTAGGCCGCGTGCACAATGTATCCGCCGGTCGGCAGGCTGAAACGCGGCGCGGCATTGTCGGATTCCGCGACCATCTTGTGGGTGCCGTCGGGTTGCGCCCGTTCCTCGAAGACGCGCCACTTGAGCCCGCCGCGAACCGGCTGCGTCTCGTTGGAGGCCAGGACAGCCGACATATAGAGAGCGCCCTGCGACGTCTCGGCGGGGCCCGGCGGCGGCAGATTGGGGCCGAACGGGCCGGGACCGAAGGTCGGCAAACCCTGCGCGTCCGCCAGAACCGGCGCCAACGTCAGGGCAAGGCCGCCGACAGCGGACCGTATGCGGGGGGAGATCATCGGTCAGCCATGGCGGGCGATTGCGGCAAGGTCAAGGATGCGCCGAAGTCGCGACGGGTCCGATCTCACACCTCCTCCCTCACCTGCCCGTAGGCCAGCGCGGAGAAAAGAAACGTTCCACCCATCACGTTGCCGATCAAGGCAGGCGCGATGCCGCCGAAAAGCGCGTCGGAAAGCGTGAGTTCGCCACGCCAGACCAGCACGAACAATTCGGTCGAGCCCGCCACCACATGCGACAGGCCGCCGAAACCGATCATGTATGTCATGATCAGAATGGCGAAGATTTTCGCCGCGCCCTCGGCGCTGGGCAGCATCCAGACCAGAGCCGCGATCATGAACCCCGCCGGCGCGCCCCAGACGAGGTGCTGGAAGGCGGTCGCTTGCGCATAGTGGCGGGAAATCTCCAGAACGCCATGCATCTGCTTCGCCGGCAGCGCGCCGTCCTGCGCGATGAAAAGCGCCGCCAGCAGACAACCCAGCATGTTCGCGCCGAACACGACGCCCCACAACCGCGCCGTGCGCCAGAAATTTGCGCGCGTCGGCGAGAAGAACAGCGGCAGGATCGGCGTGATCGTATTCTCTGTGAAAAGCTGCATCCGACCAAGGATGACCACCAGAAAGCCGACGGCATAGCCGAGGTTGGAAACGGCCGGAGTCCAGTCCGCCTCCGGCAGGACGGCGACGAAAAAGCCCTTGCACAGAACCGCCGTGCTGATGCCGAATCCGGCCGCGACGCCCGACCACCACAGAGAGGGCAAAGGCCGCGACAGTTCGTGCTCGCCGCTCATGCGGATCGCTTCGAACACGACCGGCGCCGGCGCGGCCGCAATCCGCCGCGCTTGCCGTTTTTCGGCAGGCGCGAGGGCGGACTCCGAGGAGCCTTCGCCCTCGGGCCTGTCCTTGACGTCGGTTTTTGAATCCATTTTCTGCGCGCCCCGTTCCAAAGGAACGGAAACGCGCTGCGCCGCGATTGGTTCAGCTTCGCGCGAAATCGTCACTTGCCGTCATGGCGGGAAGGCGCGGCTAGTTTCCGGTCATCGCCTTCACGTCCGGCGGCGTCGCCTCGTCCGCCAGCATCGCCAGCGCGTCGTCGAGCCCCATCGACTGCTGCGCCTGCGAGCCGAGGCGGCGGATCGAGACGCTGCGTTCGGCGGCTTCCTTGCGGCCGAGCACCAGCATGACCGGAACCTTCGCCAGCGAATGCTCGCGCACCTTGTAGTTGATCTTCTCGTTGCGCAGGTCGAGATCGACGCGCAACCCTTTTTTCCGCGCGGAGGCGGCAATCTCATAAGCGAAATCGTCGGCCTCCTGCGTGATCGTGGCGATCACGATCTGCAGCGGCGCCAGCCACAGCGGCATGTGTCCGGCGTAATGCTCAATCAATATGCCGATGAAGCGCTCCATCGAGCCGCAGATCGCCCGATGCACCATCACGGGCGGCACTTTCTCGCTGTTGGCGTCGATGTAGAAGGCGCCAAACCGCTCGGGCAGGTTGAAGTCGACCTGCGTCGTGCCGCATTGCCAGTCGCGCCCGATCGCGTCGCGCAGCACATATTCGAACTTCGGACCGTAGAACGCGCCCTCGCCCGGATTGATCGCGGTCTCGATGCGATTGCCGTTCTGCGCGGCGATGCGCTCGAGCACACGGCTCATCACGCCTTCCGCGTGGTCCCACGAGGCGTCGGAGCCGACGCGCTTTTCCGGGCGCGTCGAGAGTTTCATCACCAGCCTGTCGAAACCGAAGTCCCCGTAAACCGCGAGAATGAGATCGTTGATCTTCATGATCTCGGCTTCGAGCTGGTCTTCGGTGCAGAAAATATGCGCGTCGTCCTGCGTGAAGGCGCGCACGCGCATCACGCCATGCATCGCGCCCGAAGGCTCGTAGCGATGCACCACGCCGAACTCGGCCATGCGCAAAGGCAGTTCGCGATAGGAGCGCAGCCCGTGCTTGTAGATCTGCACGTGGCCCGGGCAATTCATCGGCTTCAGCGCGAACACGCGCTGGTCGGCCTCCGGGTCGTCGGGGTGCATGAACGCCGTCGCCGACTTCACCGCGAACATGTTGTCGGAATACCAGCCCCAATGCCCGGACGTTTCCCACAACGCCTTGTCCATCACCTGCGGCGCGTTGACCTCGTCATAGTCGCCAGCCAGCCGCCGGCGCATATAGGCGACGAGCGTCTGGAACAGGGTCCAGCCCTTGGGATGCCAGAAGATCGCGCCTGGCGCCTCCTCCTGGAAATGGAACAGGTCCATCTCGCGTCCGAGCTTGCGATGGTCGCGCTTCTCGGCCTCTTCCAACCGATGCAGATAATCGTCGAGATCCGCCTTCTTCGCGAAGGCCGTGGCGTAGATGCGCTGGAGCATCGGCTTGGTCGAATCGCCACGCCAGTATGCGCCGGCCACCTTCATGATCTTGAAGGCCTCGCCGATCTTGCCGGTCGACGTCATGTGCGGGCCGCGACACAGGTCGAGCCACTCGCCCTGCTTGTAGATTTTCAGGTCCTGATCGGCGGGAATGGCTTCGACCAGCTCGACTTTGAACGCCTCGCCCTTTTGCTCGAAGAACGAGATGGCGTCGGCGCGCGACCACACTTCCTTGGTGAAGGGTCTGTCGCGCGCGATAATCTCGCGCATCTTCTTCTCGATAGCGGCGAAATCCTCCGGCGTGAACGGCTCCGCGCGAAAGAAGTCGTAGTAGAAACCGTTCTCGATGACGGGTCCGATCGTCACCTGCGTGCCGGGATAGAGCGTCTGCACGGCTTCGGCCAGCACATGGGCTGCGTCGTGGCGGATCAGTTCTAGCGCGCGCGGATCTTCGCGCGAGATGAACTCGACCTGCGAATCTTTCGTGATCGGATCGGCCAGATCCGCCAGCGCGCCGTCGAGCGCCATGGCGACGGTGCGTTTGGCCAGCGAGGGCGAAATGGATTTGGCGATATCGAGGCCGGAAACGCCGGGCTCATAGGCGCGCGAGGCGCCGTCGGGGAAAGTCACCGAGATCATGTCTGCTCCTTGACGCTCACTCGCCGATACGGATCGGCGTAAGCAGCGCGCCCGGAGAGCACGCCAGACGCGCCTTCTAGGCAAAGCAGCGCGCCTTGGCAATCGCCGGAGCGGCTTTGCGCTCGAGCGGCGCGGACTTGCTCACGGCGCCCTGTTGGTCCTAAGTCGTCGCAGAAATATTTGGACCCAGGCATGTCCAGACAGGACCTCAAGCTCTTCCTACTCGGCCTTGTCGGCACACTGCTCATCGGCAGCGGCGTCTGGCTGGCAGTCGACATGTTCCAGGCCCCCGCGACACAGCAGGCGGCGGCGCCCCCGGTCGTCGCTGCCCCGGAAACCGCCGCCAAGACGGAGTCGCCGGCAGACAATCCGCGCAAGGCCGTCGAGGACACGATCGCCAGCGCGCCGGAAGTGGCGCGCTTTTTCGATCGCTTGCGGCTTGCGCTCCCCTCGGACTACGAGGCGGCGATCACGACTCTTGCCGCCCGCAAGACGACCGGTGCGGCGGATTCGCCGGACTACGATCTGTCGCAGGCGGTCAAGTCGCTTCGCCAGTCACGCGGCGCGCTTGCGGCAAAAGCCGACGCAAAGCCGCTCGGGGCTGTATTCGACGCCCAGCTCGCCGTCCTGAAGGCGCTCGGCGCGGTCAACACACGGCTGTGCGTCGATTTTCTCTATGGCGGCGCGAGCGAGGCTTTCCTTAAGTTTTCCGCCGACAACCGCGCGCTTGTCTCGGACCTCGCGATCGCCGGTCTCGAGGCGATCCTCGACGGCAAGGAAAAGAACATCACACGCACGACGCCGACCGAATCCGATTTCCAGATGTTCGAAACGTCCTTGCGTCAGAACGGCGTCGGCACAGCCGAGATAGGCGCGCTACTGGACGGCAAGACCCCCGATCCGCCGATTTCCGACGATCGCATGTGCGCGGCCGGCAAGACCTATCTGGAAACGTTGCAGCAGATGCCCGAAGACGTCCGCGGCCGCATTGAAGCGCTGGCCGTAGACCTCATGGCGCGTTCCTAAGGTCCGTCCACGGGCTCGCAGACCAGCGGACCGCGCCATTGGCCGTATCGCCAGAAATGCAGCGCGTCCGCGCCGCGTGGCGGTGTTTTCGGCACGGGATCGAAGCCTGCCGTGCCGCCCGGCCTGCAGCGGCAGATGCGCGCCAGCCCCATCCAGCCGCCGCCCCACAGGCCGAAACGTCCAATGGCTTCGCTCGTATAGTCCGAGCAACTCGGCAAATGGCGGCATTGACGGCCTATGAAGGCCGAGAGCGTCAGCTGATAGCCGCGTATGGCGCCGCGAGCGACGAGCGCTGGCGCATCGCCGAGGGATCGATAGCGGAACTCGTCCTTGGTCACGCGGCGACCTACCCTGAGGCGTCCATTGCCTGCTTCTCCGCGGCTTCGGTCGCCGCCTGCGCCGCAGCCTCGAAGGTCAGCAGCGTGGACGCGTGGCGCGCCTTGTAGTTGCGCACCGGCTCCAGCGCCGCGATGTCGGCCCACCTGCCCTGCGGCGGGGGACCGTTTTCCTTCAACATGCGGCGAACGTCGTCACGAAGCGAACGCAATTCCTCGGGGGTCGAGCCGATGATGTTGCGCGCCATGATGGAAGAAGAGGCCTGCCCGAGCGCGCACGCCTTGACGTCATGCGCGAAATCCGCGACGCGCCCGTTTTCGACCCTGATGTCGACCACAACCGTAGACCCGCACAATTTTGAATGCGCCGTAGCGCTTGCGTCCGGATGATCGAGCCGCCCAAGCCGCGGAATATTGGCCGCCAGCTCCATGATTCGCTTATTGTAGATGTCGTCCAGCATTGATCGGGCGTCCCGGGCTGGCGAAAAACGGCCCGCAGCCCTATGTCGTATATAGTCGCCCGGCGCCGACTTGGCGAAGGGGCGACAAAATTTCGGGCGAAGGTTCGAAATCCCTTTTGGAGGCTCCACATGGATGCAGTGGTTAAGTCCTTGAACGCCCGAAATGTTTCCAACGCCGAGCCAAAACCCAGGCAATTGCTTCCAACTCAGGAGGAGGCGGAGGCGGCCGTCCGGACATTGCTGGCTTATGCAGGCGACGATCCCTCGCGCGAAGGACTGCTCGACACGCCGCGGCGCGTCGCCAAGGCCTATCGCGAGCTCTTTGCCGGCTACCAGCAGGACGCCGGCGAGATTCTCAACCGCGTCTTCGAGGAGGTCGAGGGCTACGACGACATGGTGCTCGTGCGCGACATTCCGTTCGCCTCGCATTGCGAGCATCATATGGTGCCCTTCGTCGGCAAGGCGCACGTCGCCTACTTCCCGAGCGACGGCGTCGTCGGTCTGTCGAAGCTCGCGCGTCTGGTTGACATGTATGCGCGCCGTTTCCAGACGCAGGAGGCGATGACCGCGCAGATCGTCGAGGCGATCGAGACGCATCTCAAGCCGCGCGGCGTCGCCGTCTATGTCGAGGCCGAGCACATGTGCATGTCGATGCGCGGCGTTCGCAAGCAGGGCGCCTCGACCGTCACGACCCGCTTCACAGGCGTCTTTAGGGACGACCCGGCCGAACAGGTTCGTTTCCTGACGATGGCGAAAGCCTGATCCGCTCGCGCGCGCCGTTGGCAAGGGCGCGCGCGGCATGGCATGGTGCGGCGACAACGGGAACGCCCATGCCGATCTATACGCTCGACGACTTGTCTCCTGAGCTGCCGCCGGAAGGCCGCTACTATGTCGCGCCCGGCGCACATGTCATCGGCAGGGTGCGCTTGGGCGAGGATTCGAGCGTCTGGTTCAATGCAGTGGTTCGGGGCGACACCGATCTGATCGATATCGGCGCCCGCGCCAACGTCCAGGATGGCTGCATCTTGCATACCGATCCCGGCTTCGCGCTCACGATCGGCGCCGACGCGACCATCGGGCACAACGTCATTCTGCACGGATGCACGATTGGCGAAGGCGCACTGATCGGCATGGGCGCGACCGTTCTCAACGGCGCGAAAATCCCGCGCAACTGCCTGGTTGGCGCGAACGCGCTCGTCACGGAAGGCAAGGAATTTCCCGAAAACTCCCTGATCGTCGGCGCGCCTGCGAAAGCCGTTCGAACGCTGGACGAAAAGGGGGCGGCGATGGGCCGTATGATTGCAGCCGTCTACGCTGCGCGCGCGAAGAGGTTCAGCAGCGGCCTCCACAAAATTCAGGACTAGGTCGGCAATGAGATTCTCACGCGACCTTTTTCCGAAGATCGACGGCATGCGCGAGCGCCAGCGTCAGCATCATCCGGAGATCGAGGACGAGGACTTCTGGCGTTTCTACAATGCGTCGAAGGACTATTCCCTCGTCCACGTCGCAGGGTTCTACAACGTCTTTCAATCGATCAACTACATTGCGCGCAACCGCATTCAAGGCTGCGCGATCGAGAGCGGCTGCTTCCTCGGCGGGATAGCGATCTTCATGGGGCTAATGCGCCGTCATCTGCAGATCGACCTGCCGATCATTCTACTCGACACGTTCTGCGGTCCGCCGGTAGGCACGGCGGACACTTTTCTCGGGCGCGCCATTCGCACGATCAAGCCTCTGCCCAATTACGAGCTCACCATCAAGCAACACATCATGCGTCACCTTGATTCGCTCGATGGCTATACGTTCGTGAAGGGCGAGGTCGAGACGACGATACCCGCGCTCGAGGTCGGCGACGTCGCCTTGCTGAGGCTCGATACGGACTTCTATTCCTCGACGTCGACCGCGCTGAACCATCTCTATCCGAAACTGGTTTCAGGCGGCGTAGTCATCGTCGACGACTACGGAACATTCAAGGGAGCGCGGACGGCGACGGAGGACTATCTCGCGACGCTGGAGAGAAAGCCCTTGCTCAATCGTATCGACACCGGCGTCTGGGCAGGCGTGAAGCCCTGAATCCGAACGCTAGAGGATGATATCCTCGTCGAATTCCTCGATCGGGATGAGGCGCGCGAACTCGACCGCAAGGCCGCCTTTGAATTGACGCACCACGCGTCCCGACCGCCGGCCGACTTCGACCCGCAGTCCGACCGCCGGCAGCGTCGTGGATTTCAATCCCACGCCCGACACCGAGACGTCGACGATTTCGACCGGCAGCGTCCGGCCGTCCTCGACCTGCATGTCCGCATGCTTCTGCTTCGGTGCAATACGCTTGTGGCGCCGGCTCGCGACGCCCTCATCGGGATCGCTGTTGGCCATCCAGGTCAGGAGATCGGCGACCCGCTCTCTTTTTGCCGGAGGCAAAATCAGGGCGACCGCGAACCCCGAATCGACATGGCGCACGATCATCCCCTCGAGGCGGCCGAGCTCCTCGAAGTAGAATACGACGCGCTCTCCGATCGAGCCCTTCGCCGGGCCGGTGACCAGAAGACCGCCCGGGGACGCGTCGACGGTCCTGCAGGGAAATTCCTGCTTGTTCTCGAGCATGTAGCGGCCGGCGATCGAGACTTTGACGCGTTGATGACGTCGCCGCTCGGCGCCCCGTGGGCTCGTTCTCGATACTGGCAGCGACAAGACCCGTCCTCTTTCGCACGCGTAACGGATCGCACTGTAGAGGGGGTTTAGTTAAAGCCGGCTTACCTCTCAACCCCAAGCGTAAACGCGCGGAGCCCGGAACTGCGCGCCAGAATCATGAACTGCCCGACAAGCCGCCCTGGATCAGCCGAAAGGTCGGCGTGGGTCGTGCGCGACGATCTATGCCTCCGGGCGGTCGCTGCATGAGGGGCAGGTCAACCGCCGGCTGGCCGCCAGCAAGAATTCGCAACGAACGCAGTTCCAGGCGTTCGACCGGTATGAGCCCGACCCATTCGGGAAGGTCTCCCGTCACGAGCGATCCGAGCACACGCGCATGCGTTCGGCCATGGTGGCGCAGCGGCAGCAGCAGGAGTTCCACGTCAACGGGCGCGCGTGCGGCAAGTCTGGTCTGCGCCCCGGCGACGACCGGACAGGCGCCGTCCATGACCGTCCGCAGGACGGCCGCCACATTGGCGCTATCCTCGCCCCACAGGTCGAGAAAGGAGCGGCCCTTGAGGTCGCGCGCCCACAATGCGTTGACGCGCGCGCCGCTGAGCCGCAGCGGAAACAGAGCGTCGCGGTCAGCCTCGATCATGAACGTGTCGGACAGGACCGCACGGATAGCGGCAGGATCGATATCGGCGCGATCCGGCGCGGCCCGCTGTCGTCGCAACCCGTTCCAATACGCATAAAGATCCCGCGTCGCCTGCTGTCTCATCTTTCCTCGAGGCCCCGCCCGACCGGGTGTTTCCATTCGGCACAGCGAGAACGATCCGTTCGCGCCGGGTGTGGAAACAGCAGGCGGCGTGCCACGCGAACGCGAATTAACGCTAACAAGTCGTCTCTATTGCGCGAGCCCGCCGAAGGTGAGAAAAAATAAGCCATACGCAGCGCCCGGGCGTTATCGGCTCAAGCTCCCGGTTGCAGGCGTGGCGGGCATCGGTTGTCCCGCAATATGGCTCATCGGTGCACATGTGTGTTGAGACGCGCATGGCGGGCGGTGGTTGAAGGCTCCTCGTTCGAGGGGGAAGATCCCGGCTCAGGCTCTTCCCCCGCTCTTGTCCCGCCAATGACGCAAATCCACGGATCCGAACGCCAGTTTGCCCGCGCCGGCGACGCGGCCCTTGCCATAATTGTCGCGCTCGTGGCGGTTCATCTCCTGCGCCAGACGCTCGAACCCGAGACCGATTTGCGCCTTCTCGCAGAATTGGCGTTTACGCCCGCCAATTTCAGCGCGGGCTTTGCTGCGGAGGACGTCTGGAGCGCAGCAAGGCGGGCGGTCGGGCGCGGCGAGGCGTCATCGGCCGAGGTTGCGCTGCTCGTCGGGCTATCGCCAAGATGGTGGACGCCTCTGACCTACGCGTTTCTACACGGCGGTTTCACGCATGTCGCAGTCAACAGCGTCTGGCTGCTGGCGTTCGGCACGGCCGTTTGCCGTCGATTTGGCGGATTGCGGTTCCTCCTGTTCTACGCCTTCGCGGCCATCGTCGGCGCGCTCGCCTTCTACCTCGTGCATCCGTTCGGGCTTCAGCCCGTCATCGGGGCCTCGGCGGCCGTATCAGGCGCCATGGGCGCCGCCGTCCGCTTCGCTTTCGCGCCCGGCGGCCCGCTCGGCGGGAGGGTCGCCCCACCGCGCGACCTTGCCGCCTATCGTCGCCCTGCTCCGCCGTTGCGAGCTCTGCTGAGAGACAGGCGCACGATGACGTTTATAGCTCTGTGGTTCGCCGCCAACTTCCTGTTCGGCGCTATCGCGCCAGCCGGCGCGGATGGCGCGAGCGTCGCATGGGAGGCGCATATCGGCGGATTTGTCGCCGGATTCTTTGGTTTCCGCCTGTTCGATCGTTCGAATGCAAACGGTCGACAGCCTGACTACGACGGTCATGGCGGCTTGCGCGCTTGATCGAAGCGGCGCATCCTTGCCGCAAAAGACGGTCCCAGGCCGCGACTTCGGAAACGAGCAGCAAGAGGCCAACCATGACAGTCGCACGCATTCTCGCGATCAAGGGCAGCGACGTGGTCACCGCGCAGCCGCACCTGACGCTGCGCGAGGCCGCTGACGTTCTATGCCGCCACCGCATCGGCGCCGTCGTTGTTTCCGACGCGTCGCGCAAGGTGCTCGGCATTCTCTCGGAGCGCGACATCGTGCGCGCCGTTTCGAACGGCGGCTCGGAAGCGCTGAACGATCCGGTCTCGCGCCATATGACCGCCAAGGTCATCACCGCCGCCGAGAGCCAATCGATCGAAGATACGATGGGCGTGATGACGGACAGCCGCATCCGCCATCTGCCGGTGCTGCGCGAGGGCAAGCTGATCGGCGTCATTTCCATCGGCGACGTCGTGAAAATACGTCTGGAAGCGATCGAGACCGAGCACAAGGCGCTCCGCGAATATATCGCGAGCGCCTGAACGGCGCTCGAGGCGCGGCTGTCTATTTCGCCGGGCGGTTCTCGAGCAGCGCGACCATTTCCGAATAGCCGCGCGCCTGCGCGTGCTGCAGCGGCGTCACGCCCTGTCGGTCGCCGATGTCGCGACTGGCGCCGGCGTCCAGCAGAGCGCGGACAGTCGCGACGTGACGCCTGCCGCCGTCGCCCAGAATCACCGCCTCGATCAGGGCGGTCCATCCCAGATTGTTGATGTGGTCGAGCGGCGCGCCGGCTCGGATCAACTGGCGGACGACGCCATCGTGGCCAAGATGGGCGGCGGCGATCAACGCCGTGCCGTCGTATATGCTGGTCGTCAGTTTCGCGCTCGCGCCTGCCGACAGCAGCGCCGCCAGCGTCGGCTCATCGTCCTGAACCGAAGCGATCGTGACCGCGTCATAGCGCTGTCTGTCCAGCAGCGCGGTCGACGCGCCCGCGACGATCAGCAATGTCGCGATCTCGGGACGACGTTGAAAGGCGGAGACATGAAGGGGCGTTCGGCCGTTGGCGTCGCGCGCATCGAGACCGCCGGCTGTCGCGAGCCTGCGGACATCGTCCACGCTCCCGCGCGCCGCCGCCGCATGAAGTCCCGTATAGGCCGACAACTCGCTTTGAGTGGGCGGCGTCTGCCCTGTGGCTGCGCCGGCGATCCCGATCAGGCAGACCACGGCATAGCCAAAAGTCCGCATGGCCCCTACCTTCGTCTCACCGCGAACGTGGCGGAAAGGGCTATCCGTTTCAAGCCGGCGCGGCGTTCTTCAGCGCGGCGCTCATGCTCGCATGCTCCAGAATGTCCGGCAGGCGCCGGCGCGCGGTATCGCGGCCAATCTCGATCATCTCGGCGGCGCGATGGAAATCGAACAGGCCGAATTTCTCGAGCCGCGCGTTGATCAGAACGTCCGGCGGATCTCCCGCCAGGCGCGAGCGAGCGATACGGTCCTGCGTAATCGAGAAGGCGTCGAGCATCACCGAGGCGACGCCGGGTCCGTCATGCGCGCCGCGCCGCAAGCGACGCTTGATGAGCGCGGTCGGCGACGCAACGCCGCCAAGCCAGCCGCGCGCCGCGACATCCTCGACCTTCTGCGCCAGAACGTTGGTCGTTTCATCGCCAATGTTGCGATCGCCGATCACCGTGCCGCGGAACATCGAGTCTGAAACCACGTTGACGGCGATCACGATATCCGCGCCAAGCGCGCGACACACGGAAACAGGAATTGGATTGACCAGCGCGCCGTCGAAAAGCCAGCGCCCGTCGACATTGAGCGGCTCCAAAAGGCCGGGCAGCGCGTAGGAGGCGCTCAGCGCGCGCGCCAGCGGCCCGGACCGTAGCCAGATTTCGTGGCCCGTCGAAATCTCCGTCGCCACGGCGGCGAAAGGAATAGGCAAGCCCTCGATCGTCTTGCCCGCCAGAGAGGCTTCGAGCTTTTCGCGCAGCCGCGCGCCGGAGAAAAGGCCGCCGCCAGAAAAAGACAAGTCGAGCAGCGACAGAACCCGGCGGCGCGACAGCGAGAGGCTGAAACGCTCGATCTCGTCGAGTTGGCCCGCGACATGGCAGCCGCCGACCAAGGCGCCGATCGAGGTTCCTGCAATGATGTCGGGCTTGAGTCCGGCCGCCTCGAATTCCCGGAGAATGCCGATGTGGCACCAGCCGCGCGCGGCGCCGGCGCCGAGAGCAAGGCCGATTTTCGGCCGCCGTGCACTGGTCCGCGGCGCCATCGTCTCCTTGGCCCGCGCCGCGGCCGCAGGGCTGGCGGCGCCGGATTCGTCGCTCCACATCAACTGGGCTTTACGCATGAACGACATCATGGCCGGACTCGCTGGCTGCAGGGACCTCGCCCGTCTCCTTCATCACGGAGGCTGATCCGGCAGCGTCGCTACATCATTAATAAAATGGAGTGTAAATATGAAAGTTCCAGCGTTGTTAACGCTCGATGAACGTCAGCGCGCCCGTCGTCGCATCGACAGTGCGATAGAAGCAGGACTTGCGGCCGGTATGGCACGCGCCGCCGTCGCCGCCCGCTTCGACGCGCAGCAGGATCGCGTCCTGGTCGCAGTCGACCCGCATTTCGACGACGCGCTGCGTCTGGCCCGACGTATCCCCCTTGCGCCAGAGCGCGTTGCGCGAACGGGACCAGTAATGCGCAACGCCTGTCTCCAGCGTCAGTCGCAGCGATTCCGCGTTCATATAGGCGAGCATCAGCGGATCGTTGGTGGACGCCTCCACCGTCACGCAGACGATCAGGCCGGCGGAATCGAATCGCGGCGCGAAGACGTCGCCCTCCTCCAGCGAATGCTTGTCCCGTATCGTCGCAAAGCCGCCGCCCGCCATGACCCGTCCTTCATTTCCGCGAATCTGTCATAGTCGCGCCGCATGTCGCGCCGCGCCCGCATTCTCGTCTACGCTTTCGGCGGCGCGCTGGTCGCAGGCTCCGGCGCGCTTGGCTGGTATATCACGCAACGCGCCAGCCAGAACCGGACGCTGGTCGCATCCTCTATCGGCGACGTGACGCTCGTCTACGCGCCCGCCTACGCCCGTTTCGGCGGCGGCCGATCGGGCGGCAGGTTCGAGACGCTCGAACTGGCGACGACATTCCCCGATTTCCGCCCGGCCGGCGAAAGCTCCACGCCGCTGGGGGAGGCCGATGGATCCGGCAGGACGGCGCTCGTCTTTCTGACCATCGCCCGCGCCGACGCCAAGATCGATCCGGCCGACCTCGTCGCCCAGCTCTACGCGCGTTTTTTCGAACCCGCCGTCGAGGAAACCGAGGAAGGCCTGATCAAGCGCGCCTTCCAGGACGGGTCGCCATATAACGGCGAGGATCTCTATTTCGCCCCGCCAGAAGGCCGCGCATTCGCCGCCCGCTGCTCTCGTCCGACCGTCCCCTCCGACGGCCTGCCCGAAACCTGCCTTGCCGTGTTCCGCGAAGCCGGGCTCGACGTCTCGATGCGCTTCGGCCGCCCCTTGCTCGATCGCTGGGAGCGCCTCGCCAGCGGAGCCAGGGCGCTGGTCCAGACGATGCGCGCGCGTTGAACGCAGGCTTTGACCGCTTGCGCCAGGGCGCAATAATGAATCCGGGTGTGCAAGCGACATCCCCTGTGTCCGCATTCAACTCGACCCGAGTGAGAATCCTCATGTGGTCTCGCCTGATCTTCGTTGTATTGCTCGTTTTGCCGACGCAGGCCCTTGCCGGGGTGAAGGAAAAGGTCGCGGCGATGGCGCCGCAGGCGCTGGTGTTCGTGGTGGACGCCCAGGGCAACGAACTGGTCGCGCAGAACGCCGACAAGCCCTTCGTTCCCGCATCGGTCGCCAAGCTGGCGACCGCCTGGATGGCGCTCGAGACGCTGGGCGCGGATTATCGGTTCCAGACCCGTTTCTATCTCGATGACAAGAGAACCTTGTACGTGCGCGGCGGCGGCGACCCGCTCCTCGTGTCCGAGGAACTGGCGCCTCTCGCCGCCGAATTGGTCGCCGCAATCGGCAAGGCGCCGCTTGCCGGCATGGTCCTCGACGCAAGCTACTATCCTGCCGACCTGCGCATTCCCGGCATCGAGGACACAACGGAATCCTACAATGCGCTGAACTCGGCGCTGGCGGTGAATTTCAACACGATCTCCGCCGTGCGTCGCGGCGCTTCCATCGTCTCCGGCGAGAAGCAGACCCCGATCACGCCGTTGGCGATCGACCAGTTCCGCAAGCGCGGCGCCAATGGTCGCGGTCGCATCAGTCTGGCGCAGGATCCCTCATTGAGCCTGCAATATGCGGGCGAACTGCTCGCAGCCTTCATCGAAAAAGCCGGCGGCCATGTGAATGGCGGGATAACAAGCGGATCGACGCCGGCAGGCCTCGCGCCTGTCTACGTGCACAGGCAATCGCGTCCCCTTTCGGAGATCCTGCACGCACTCCTGATCGGCTCTAATAATTACATCGCAAACCAGGTTTTCCTAGAGATCGGCGCGCATCGCCTCGGCGCGCCCGTAAGTCTCGAAAAGTCGCTCAAGGTCGCCAACGACATGCTCGCGGCGCAAGATCTCGGGCAAGCGATCCACCTCGAGGAAGGCTCGGGGATCAGTCGCGGCAATCATTTCACGGCGCGCGGACTGGCCAAAATCCTCGCGCTGCTTGCGCCCCACGCCGATCTGCTCAAACGCGGCAAAGGCGCCGCGTACAAGACCGGCACGCTCGACGGTGTGCGCACGCTGGCGGGCTACGCCGAAACGGCGCACAACGGCAGAGTGCGCTTCGTTATCTCGCTTCAGGGCAACAACAGCGCGCTGCGCTTCCAGCTGATGCAGGCCATTCAGGCGGGGCTATAGTTCGCCCCGCTACTCCCCGTCGTCTTCCAGATCGAAATCGAGAATGGCTATCTGCAGCGTATAGCTCGAGCCCTTGGCGTCGTCGGCGGAAATGACGCCTAGAAAGTCGTCGCCGCTATTCAGTTCGACCGAATCCGTTTTCTTCGCGCGCGCCACCAGTTTCAGCTTGTCGTTTTCGAACAGCTTGCGCAGATATTCCTGCAGGACTTCGCGGCCTACAGGAATTTTCATGGCGAACGCGAAGGAGCGGTCGCCATCCTCGTCGTCGAGCGTGATGGCCGCGATCTTGCGCTCGCCAAGCGTCACATTGGCCGCGTTGTCCGGGTCTTTCTGGTCAGGCGCGACGCGAAGGCCGTCGTTGCCGAAGGAGCGTCGCAGAAAAGCCTGCAGTTTCGCGATTTCCGCCTTGTGCACCTGAAAACCTCCGCCGCGCGCATGCGTCGGCGCGCGACAGGCGCGCCGTGCGCCACGGGTTGCCAGAAACCGGAGCCCGCTTCAAGCGCGGATCAGGCGTCGGCGCCCGCCTCGGCGGCCTTGGACGCGAGAATCTGGTCCATCGTCCGGCCGGGTTCGGCGCAGCCCGCTGTCCCGACGACGCGCGCCGGCACACCGGCCACTGTCGTGTTGTGCGGCACCGGGCTAAGCACCACGGAGCCCGCCGCCACGCGCGCGCAATGGCCCACCTCGATATTGCCGAGCACCTTGGCGCCCGCCGCCAGCAGAACGCCGTGCCGGATTTTTGGATGCCTGTCGCCGACTTCCTTGCCGGTGCCGCCGAGCGTTACGCCCTGGAGAATCGAGACGTCGTCGCCGACCTCGGCCGTCTCGCCGACGACGAGCCCGGTTGCATGGTCGAGAAACACGCCCTTGCCGAACTTGGCGCCGGGATTGATGTCGACCTGGAACACTGCGGAAGCGCGACTTTGCAGGTATAGCGCGAAATCGCGTCGGCCGCTTTTCAGCAGCGCATGGGCGAGACGATGTGTTTGCAGCGCGTGGAAGCCTTTGAAATAAAGCAAGGGCTCGATCAGCCGCGTGCAGGCGGGATCGCGGTCGAATACGGCCAGAATGTCGGCGCGGAAGGCTTCCGCGATCGAGGGATCGGCGGCGACCACGCCTGTATAGGCGTGAACGATGGATTCCGCGCCGAGGTCGGGATGGTCGAGCCGCGCTGCGACGCGATGGATGATCGCTCGCTCCAGCGTCTCGTGGTGCAGCACGTTGGCGAACAGAAAGCCGGCAAGATCGGGCTCTCGGCGCACCGCTTCCTGCGCATCGGCCAGGATGCGGGCATAGATCGCGTCTTTCGCTTCGAATTCAACGACCTTGGCCGAGCCGTGACCGTACTTCGCCGCCATGTGCAATGCTCCTCGCGCGCGGGCGCGGCGCACACTAGCATGTGGCGCGACCGCTGGCTTCCCCGGCCTCACTTGTGATCCGGCGATGCTTAATCAAGGGGCGTCGGCCTGGGCGCGGCCGGGATCACGAATTCATGACGCCCAGTTTTCGCGCGAACGACAGCGAAGCCAGGTTCGGCGCCGCTGGCGCGGCCGGGGCGCCGCTTGCAGCGGCCGACGAGAGGTTCGAAGCGGCGACCGGCGCAGCGATCGCCGCTGAAGCCTTCGCGGAGCCTTGAGCGCGGCGCGCCCGCGTAAAAATCGTCTGCGAGGCCGAAGCGGCCGGTCCAACGTGCATGTCGCGTCTCCGTCACGAGGGGATCGCGTCACACGACCTGCCTCGCCTTGCGCGGAGCTTGCGCGCGCCGCAAACGCGTTAACCGCCCGGCAAGTTTCGCGGCGGACAAGAATTACTATGATTATCATCGCCTTACGCTAGGAGAGCCACTTCCCGTGCGCCGCGAGCCATGACGACCTTGTCCACCTATCTCGCCATCGCGAAGAACGCATCGCGCTGGACGACGATTGCGTCGAAGGCGGCCGACGTCGCGACGCAGACCAAATATTTCCAGGACAATATCGGCAAGGCGACGAGCGCGGCGGACCTCGTCAAGAATCAGCGATTGTTCGCCTATGCGATGAAAGCTTTCGGCCTCGGCGACCGCGTCTATGCGAAGGGCCTGATGACGCAGGTCCTGCAGCAGGGCGTCGGGTCGTCGTCCACGCTCGCCTACAAGCTCAACGATCCCAACGTCCTCGCTTTCGCCAAGGCCTTCGATTTCGCGAGCAAAGGCGCGCAGACGACGCAGTCGGACGCGCTGGTTAAAAGCGTCGTCGACCAATTCACGCAAAACGCGCTCGAGACGGATCAGTCGAACCAGAACGCCGGCGTGGGCCTCGCGCTCTATTTCCAGCGCAAGGCGCCGACGATCACCAGCGTCTACAGCATTCTTGCCGACAAGAAACTGCTGAACGTCGTGCAGACCGCACTCGATATTTCGCCCATGACCGCAGTCATGCCGATCGACTCGCAGGCGGCGATGCTGAAGAAGAAGCTCGATCTCGCCGACTTCACGGACACGAAGAAACTGCAGACCTTCATCGCCCGCTTCGCCGCCCAGTACGACGCGAAATACGGCGACGCGTCGGCGAGCGGATCGACCTATTCCAACGCCATCCTGCTCGGCGCATCGCAGGATTCGGGCGGCGGCCTGGGCGCGAGCCTGCTGCAGGCGATTCAGGCTTACAAGACCTATTGACGTCCCCCGTATGACGAGCATCACAGTCCGCGCGCTTGATGCGTACAGGCACGGCGCGATGAAATGCAAACGACCCATCGCGCCGGCGACAGTTCATACCTGGCCGCAGGTTAGAGCGCGATTGGCCTCGCTCCCGCGACTGCGAGCCAATTGGACATCCCGGATGTATAGACCCGTCCTCACGGTTCATATCTGAAGCAAATCTCGCGCTATACCCTTCGACTGTCGCTTCGGATCAGTCAAAATCGACAGTTGGCGACGTTATTTTCTAGAGATCAAGACTAACCTCTTGTGACTGGCGGCGTGGAAGCATAGCGTGCCTCTGGTTGCGACAATCCGTCGCGGCCTCACAGGGGGTAGTTGGCCATGATTGGAGAAAAATTCTCATTGCGCGCACTCGGGCGCGCAAGCGGTC
>JASGFP010000013.1:0-42234 GCA_047605445.1 Rhodoblastus sp. | reverse complement strand
CCTCGGGTCCCGCCGGACTGCCGGGCAAGGCCGGCGCCGATGGCGCGGCCGGCGCGCTGCGCACGCTCGGCCTCACGGACGAAGGCTGACGGCGTCAGAACGTCTCCAGCCACGGCCGCAGGTCGAATTCATGCGTCCAGGCGCTGCGCGGCTGCGTGTGAACAGCCCAATAGGCGTCGGCGATGGCGTCCGGATCGAGAATGCCGTCCTGCTCCTTCAGCTTGTAGCGCTCGGGAAAATTGTCGCGGATGAAGGCCGTGTCGATCGCGCCGTCGATAATTGAATGCACGACATGGATGCCCTTCGGTCCCAGTTCCCGCGCCATGCTCTGCGCCAGCGCCCGCAGCGCGAATTTGGCGCCGGCGAAGGCGGAGAAACCGACGCCGCCGCGCAAGCTGGCCGTCGCGCCGGTGAAGATGATGGTGCCGCGTCCGCGCGAAGCCATCGGGATGGACACGTCGCGTCCCATCAGGAAGCCGGAGAAAGCCGCCATCTCCCAGACCTTGCGATAGACGCGCGACGTCGTCTCGCCGATCGGAAAGCGGACGTTGGCGCCGATGTTGAACACCGCGACCTCGATCGGGCCGATGTCCCGCTCGATCTCCGCGACCAGCGCGCCCATCTGCTCCTCGTCGCGCGCATCCACGCCGAAGGGCTTCACCTCGTAGCCTTCGGCCCGTATCGCGGCGGCCAGAGGCTCGAGCTTGTCCGCATGGCGCCGCACGGGGCACGCAACCAATCCCTCGCGCGCGAAACGCCGCGTGATCGCACCGCCCGTTGCATCGCCCGCGCCGATCACCAGAACCGCGCCCTTGCTCATCTGCGCCTCCCACTTTCTTTGCCTGATGGAAGTAGCGTAGCATGAGATGGATGCAATTACAGGTATCGGGAGAGAAACAGTGAAACGTGCGGAATTCTTCTTCGACTTCGGCTCGCCCGCCTCCTATCTCGCCTATACGCGGATGGACGGGATCGCCAAGCGCACGGGCGCGGAGATCGTGTGGCGGCCGATGCTGCTGGGCGGCGTGTTCAAGGCGACCGGCAACGCCTCGCCCGCCATGGTGCCGGCCAAGGGCAAATGGATGAACGCCGATCTCGCGCGCTTCGCCAGGCGATATGGCGTGGCCTTCAACCGCAATCCGTTTTTCCCGGTCAACACGCTGGTGATGATGCGCGGCGCGGCGGCGTTCGAGGGAACGCCCCAGTTTCGTCCCTATGTCGACGCCATGTTCAAGGCCATGTGGGTCGACCAGAAGAACATGAACGATATGCCGACCGCAGCCAGCGTGCTGAAGGCGGCCGGTTTCGATCCGCAGGAATTCATGGCGAAAGCCGAATCGCAGGAAGCCAAGGACCGGCTTAAGGCGACGACCGAGGAAGCTGTCGCGCGCGGCGTGTTCGGCGCGCCGACGACATTCGTTGGCGACGAGATGTTCTTCGGGCAGGATCGGCTCGATTTCGTCGAGGAGGCGCTGCGCGCGTCCTGAACACCGGAGCCCGCCGTGGAACACCCTGCCCTTCCCTTCCTGAAACGCGACGAGAAGGGCAAGGTGGTTTCCGCCGCGGATGCGGTCAAACTCATCCGCGACGGCGACACACTGGCGACAGGTGGCTTCGTCGGCATCGGCTTCGCCGAGGAAATCGCCATCGCGCTCGAACAGCGCTTCCTCGGTTCGGCGGATGAAGAAGCGGCGCTGGCCGGCCACCCGCGCGACCTTACGCTCGTCTATGCGGCGGGCCAGGGCGACGGCAAGGAGCACGGCCTCAACCATCTCGCCCAGCCCGGCCTGCTCAAAAAGATCGTCGGCGGCCATTGGGGCCTGGTGCCGAAGCTGCAGCGTCTCGCGGTGGATAACCAGGTCGAGGCCTACAACTTGCCGCAAGGCATCATCACCCATCTCTTCCGCGACATCGCCGCGCACCGGCCAGGCCACATCACGCGCGTCGGCCTCGGCACATTCGTCGATCCGCGCAACGGCGGCGGCAAGCTGAACGCGCGCACGACCGCCGACATCGTGCGCCTCATGCAGATCGACGGCGAGGATTGCCTGTTCTTCAAGACATTCCCGATCCATGTCGCAATCATCCGCGCGACCACGGGCGATCCCGACGGCAATCTGACGATGGAGAAGGAAGCGCTGACGCTGGAAGCGCTGTCGATTGCGATGGCTGCGCGAAACTCCGGCGGCATCGTCATCGCGCAGGTCGAGCGCGTCGCCGAAAGCGGCTCGCTCAACCCGCGTCAGGTGAAAGTGCCGGGCATTCTCGTCGATTGCGTCGTGGTGGCGAAGCCGGAAAACCATTGGCAGACCTTCGCCACGCAATACAATCCAGCCTATTCTTCCGAAATCCGCGCACGCGCCGGCTCGCTGGCGCCGATGGCCGACGGCGCGCGAAAAATCATAGCGCGGCGGGCGGCGCTCGAACTCGAGCCCAACAGCGTCGTCAATCTCGGCATCGGAATGCCCGAGGGCGTCGCAGCCATCGCCAATGAGGAGAAGGTCGCCGATCTCATCACGCTGACCGCCGAGCCCGGCCTCATAGGCGGCATTCCGGCCAGCGGCATGGACTTTGGCGCGGGCGTCAATGCACAGGCCGTGATCGACCAGCCCTACCAGTTCGATTTCTACGACGGCGGCGGGCTGGACGTCGCCTTTCTCGGACTTGCGCAGGCCGACAAGAGCGGCGCGCTCAATGTCTCGAAATTCGGCCCTCGCCTGGCCGGCGCCGGCGGCTTCATCAACATCAGCCAGAACGCCAAGAAGGTCGTCTTCGTCGGCACCTTCGTCGCCGGCGATCTTTCCGTCGAATGCCGCGACGGAAAGCTTGCGATCACGAAGGACGGCGACATCAAGAAATTCGTCGACGCCGTCGAACACGTCACCTTCTCCGGCGACGTCGCACGCAGGCAGGGCAAGACCGTGCTCTACGTGACGGAGCGCTGCGTTTTTCGTCTCACGCCGGACGGCATGGCGCTTACGGAGATCGCGCCCGGCGTCGATCTGCAGCGCGACATTCTCGCCAGGATGGATTTCAAGCCGCTGATCCCGAGCGAGCCCAGGCTGATGGACCCGCGCATCTTCGCCCCGGAGCCGATGAACCTGCGCGAAACAATGCTGGCGATCCCGCTGGAGCAGCGCTTCCTCTACGACCGCGCGACCAACCATTTCTTCGTCAATCTCGAACGCTATTCCGTCGCGAGCGAGGAAGACGTCGCGCGCATCCACGCCATCGTGGTCGAAAAGCTGAAAGACGTGGGCAAGCGCGTCTACGCTATCGTCAACTACGACAATTTCACGATTGCGCCGGACCTGCTCGATTCCTATTCGGCGATGGTGCGCGGGCTGATGGACGCCTATTACGCCGATGTCGCACGCTACACCACGTCGGGCTTTTTGCGGATGAAACTCGGCGGCGCGCTCGAAAACCGCGGCGTCGCGCCGCACATCTACGAGAGCGCGGCGGAGGCTCAGATGGGGTTGAAGGAGATCGAGAGCGCGCGGGGATGAGGGCGCATGGACCGCGAGCCTTCAGGCTCGCATCCAGGCCGAAATAAGCCAGCCTGAAGGCTCGCGGTCCGGTTCACTCCCCCGCCGCGATCTTCGCCGCCGCCTGCTTCTCCGCCCAGTGCACATAAAGCTGCGCCAGCGCGGCGGAGGCGATGCGCGCGGCTGGCGTGTCGGCGCGGCTCGTCAGCATGACCGGGCAGCGCGCGCCGAGCACGAGGCCGCCGTCTTCCGCGCCGGCGAGAAACACGAGTTGCTTGGCCAAGATGTTTCCTGCCACCAGATCGGGCACGATGAGAATGTCCGCGTCGCCCGCGACTTCCGACACGATGCCCTTGGTCGCCGCCGCATCGCGCGAAATGGCGTTGTCGAAGGCGAGCGGACCGTCGAGCAGGCCACCCTTGATCTGGCCGCGATCGGCCATCTTGCAGAGCGCGGCGGCTTCCATCGTCGATGGAATCTTGGGCGTGACCGTTTCCACTGCCGAGAGGATCGCGACCTTCGGCTTCTCCGCGCCGAGCGCGTGCGCGAGATCGATTGCGTTCTGCACGATGTCGCGCTTGGCCAGCAGATCGGGCGCAATGTTGACGGCGGCGTCGCTCACCAGAATGAGCTTGGGATAGAGCGGCGCGTCGATGACGAAGATGTGCGAGATGCGCCGCTCGGTCTTGAGGCCGAGATTATCGCGCACGATCGCGGCCATCACCTCGTCCGTATGCAGCGAACCCTTCATGATCGCCTGCGCCGCGCCTGAACGCACGAGATCGACGGCGCGTTCGGCTGCCCCATGCGAATGCGGCGCGGCTTCGATGGTCAGCCCCTCCAGCGAAACGCCGACGCTTTCGGCCGTAGCATGGATCTTGGTCGGAGGCCCGACGAGGACCGGCTCGATCAAGCCGAGATCGCGCGCCTCCAGCGCGCCGGTCAGCGATGCCGCGTCGCAGGGATGGACGACGGCGGCGCGGATGGCCGGCAGGTCGCGCGCGCGCTCGGCAAGCGCGGCAAGGCGTGGATATTTGGCGAGCGCCAGCCAGCCGGCATTGGGCGACATGTCCATGTGAACTCCAGGTTGCGGCCCCGGAATACACATTGCGGCCGTCAACGCAATGACGCAGGCGAACGCGCGTCCCTACATGCGTACGGCCGCCTGCGGCGCGCCGGCGTGGAAGCTTGCGATATTCGGCGGCGAGACGTGGTTCAGAAACCGCTCCACCTCGTCGCACGACCCGAAGATCAGCGGCGTATGCACATGCAAGCTGTCGGGAATGATGTCGAGGATCGACCTGTCGCCGGTCGTCGCCTCGCCGCCCGCCTGCTCGACGAGGAAGGCGATGGGATTGGCTTCGTAGAGCAGCCGCAGGCGCCCGCGCACCTGGCCGCGACGCGTGCCGCCGGGATAGAGGTAGAGACCGCCGCGGCAGATGATGCGATAGGCCTCGCCGCATAGCGCGCCAACCCAGCGCGTATTGAAATCGAGCGCGCGCGGGCCGTCGGCGCCGGCGATCAACTCCTCGACATAGCTGCGCACATTGTCGCTCCAGAAACGCGCATTGGAGCCGTTGACCGCATATTCGCGCGAGGTTTTCGGCGTCGTCACCGCCGGCCGCGCCAAGGTGAAGCGTTGGGTCGTGCGGTCGAGCGTGAAGATTGCGACGCCGTCGCCCAGCGTCAGCATCAGGCTGGTGTGCGGGCCGAAGATGAAAAAGCCGGCGGCGAGCTGCGCGCGGCCGGGCTGGCGGAAGGTGGCGGCCGCCGAATCCAGCGCCGGCAGGATCGAGAAAATCATGCCGACCGGCGCGTTGGCGTCGATATTGGTGGAGCCGTCGAGCGGGTCGACGGCGACCGCGACCGGCGAGCCGGGCACGATGTCCAGCGCCGATTCGCTCTCCTCCGAGGCCAGATACCGCACGGGCGCGTGGCGCATGCGGTCGATGACGGTTTCTTCCGCGAGTATGTCGAGCCGCCGCTGCGCATCGCCGTCGGCGTGGTGGGCGACAAGTTCGTGCATGTCGTCGGCCAGAGGTCCGCGCCCGATGGCTTCGCCCAGCGTGAAGGCTGCTTCCGCAAGACGTCCCAGCGTCGCCGCCACCGCGGTCTCGACCGGCCGGCCGCCGGCCCAGGCATTGAGATAAGCGTGCAGGTTCATGGGGGCTGCTCCAGATGCCTCGAGGGACGCGGGAGAACGACGCGACGCACATCAAGCATCGCCGAGCTTGCACGGACAGAATATTTGAAATATCTGCAATCCCTATTCAGATTTTCTGAAACCCGACCCTCATGCGCGGCGTCACCCTCAAGCAATTGCGCGCCCTTCGCGCCGTTTCCGACACCGGCTCGGTGACAGCGGCGGCGCGGGAGCTATTCGTCACGGCGCCGGCGATCTCCATGCAGATCAGGCAGTTCGAGCAGATCGCCGGCCTGCCTCTGCTCGAACGAGCCGGCGAAAAATTTGTTCTGACGCCCGCCGGACGGGAGGCCTTGCGGGCCGCGCGGAGCGTCGACGCCGCCATCGACGAACTTGAGGCGGCGCTTGAGACGCTGCGCGGAGGTGTCGCAGGCCATGTCGGCGTCGGTCTCGTCTCCACCGCCAAATATTTCGCCCCGCGCATCGTCGGCGCCTTCGCCCGGACCCATCCGGGCGTGAAAGTCACCATGACCGTCGGCAATCGCGAGCAGATGCTCAAGGCGCTGCGCGATTTCTCCATCGACATCGCCATTATGGGCCGCCCGCCCGAAGACCAGAGCTGCATCGCAGATCCCATTGGCGATCATCCCCATCTCATCGTCGCCGAACCCGGTCACCGCCTCGCGCGGCGCCGCAGATTCGATCCGGCCCTGCTGTCCGACGAGACATTCGTTGTCCGCGAGCCGGGCTCCGGCACGCGCAACCTGATGGAGCGGTTTCTCGAACAGGCCGGCGTCGCGCCGCGCTACGGGCTCGAAATCGATTCCAACGAGACGATCAAGCAGGCGGTCATGGCGGGGCTCGGCGTCGCCTTCATTTCCGCCCACACGGTCGCCGCCGAACTCGCCGACGGCCGCCTCGTGAAGCTCGATGTGCGCGGCCTGCCGGTCGTGCGCACATGGTACGTCATGCGCCGGCGCGACCGTCGCCCACTGCCTGCCGTGCGTGAAATGCAGGATTTCATCGTCGCCAACCGCGCCGGCTTCCTCCCGACCGACGCCTGATGCTAGAACGCAGGCGACATACATTCTTGTAGGACAGAAAAATGAGCGAGCAGGCGACTGCGTCCGAAGCGGCGTTCGATCCGGCGGCGCACGGCTGGAAGACGATGAAGGGGCCAGGCTTCTCCTCGCTCGTCGGCCCGATCTGGGCCAAACGCGACGGCGACAGCTGGCGCTACGGCTTTCTCGCCGAGGACAAGCACGAGAACCGGCAGGGCGCGGTCCACGGCGGCATGCTCATGACTTTCGCCGACCACGCCATCGGGTTCGTCGCCTGGGAGGCGGCGGGCCGGCGCAAGTGCGTGACCATGCAACTCGAAAACCAGTTTCTGGCGGCGGTGAAGAACGGCGATTTCGTCGAATGCGACACGGAGATCGTGCGCGCCGCCAAGACCGTGATTTTTCTGCGCGGCGTCTTGAAGGTGAAGGGCCGGCCGGTGATGGCCGCCACCGGCATCTGGAAAGTGATCGAGTAAGACGTTGGCCCGCGAGCCTTCAGGCTCGCATTTTTGCAGTGAGCCTGAAGGCTCGCGGTCCAGTTCACCCCTTCGCGCGCCACGCGCGCCAGCGCGCCTCGAGCGCGCGCCATTTCTCCTTCAGCCAGTGCAGCGCCTTCTCAGCCCAGAGGAAATCCACCGCCAGCACGGCGAGCCCAAGCGGGATCATCCAGAAACCGAGCACCGGCAGAAAGCCGAAGCAGCCGAGCAGCACCAGCGCGAACCCGAGCGGCGGCCGCATCCATTTCCATTTCGGGTGCTTGAGCCATTCGGGGATAAGCATCGCCTCTATGTAGGAAGGCGATTGCCACGGCGAAAGGCTCAGGCCGGTTGCGCCGCCAGACGCGCGGGCGCGGCCGGCCGGAACGTGAGGGCGATGGCGACAGCGCACCAGCCGATGGCGAAGGAGCCGATGTAGAGCCACGAATAGCTGGCGAAATTATCGTAGAACCAGCCGCCGAGCACCGGCCCCGCCGCCATGCCGAGCGACGACACCATCACCGCCGCCCCGGTGACGCCGCCCATGATGCGCAGCGGGAAATTCTCGCGGATCAGCACGGAATAGAGCGGCATGACGCCCCCATAGGCTATGCCGAACACGGCGGCGACCGCATAGAATTCGCCGAGTTGGCGCGTGAACACATAGGCGCCGGCGGCCATCGCCTGGATCATCAGGCCCGCGACCAACGCGCGTTTGGCGCCGAAACGGTCGCCGGCGAGACCGAAAATCAGGCGGCCGCCGAGGCCCGCCAGACCTTCGAGACTGTAGATCGAGACCGCCGCCATCGGCGTGACGCCGCAGACGATGGCGTAGCTCACGGTGTGGAAAATCGGTCCGGAATGGGTCGCGCAGCAGCAGAAATAAGTGAGCGCGATGACGATGAATTGCGGTGTGCGCAACGCCGAAGACAGCGTCATGCCGGCCGCGCCGGCTGCGTCGCCTTGTGCGGACGCATGATCCTGCGCGGGCGGGCGGCGCACGAGGAAAGCGGCGGGGATCATCAACGCCCAGGCCAGCAGCCCGATGGCGAGTTGCGCCGTGCGCCAGTCGGTGGTGGAAATGAGCCAGCGCGCCAGTGGCGCCAGCGTCATCGGCGCCATGCCCATGCCCGCCGACACCAGCGAGACGGCAAGGCTGCGTTGTGTGTCGAACCATCCGACGACCGTCGCCATCATCGGCGCGAAAATCGCGCCGACGCCGAGACCGACGAGAACGCCATAAGCGATCTGGAACGCCAGCAGGCTCTCCGCGCGGCTGGAGATAATCACGCCGGCGCCGAGGATCGCCGCGCCGGCGAGCAGCACCGGGCGCGGGCCGAATCTGTCGGTCAGCGCGCCCCACATGAAGCCCGCCGGCCCCATGACGAGGAAATTGATCGTCATGGCGCTGGATATGCCGGTATGCGACCAGCCAGCCGCGTCGGCCATCGGCTGCAGGAAGACGGCGAGCGAGAACATCGTTCCCGCCGCCACGCAGCCGAGCAGGCCGCCGGCGGCGACGATGATCCAGCGGTAATTGCCCGACATCGACCAATCCTCAGCCGCGCCGCACGGACGCCAGATTAGTTGATATCAATCTAAAATCGCTATGAGGTCAATGGCCGCATTTGGCTCTCCCCAAGCGCCTCAGATCCCCATCTGCCGCGCGGCGAGATCTTTCATGATTTCCTCCGCGCCGCCGCCGATGGCGTTGACCTTCACCTCGCGATAGATGCGCTCGACCTTCGTGCCCCGCATGAAGCCCATGCCGCCGTGAATCTGCACGCCCTCGCTCGCGCAAAAGGCCATCGTCTGCGTCGCCTGGTTCTTCAGCATGGCGATCTCGGCCGCCGGGCTCTCGCCGTTCTGCACGCGCCAGGCGAGCTGCTCCAGCCAGGCCTGCGTCGCATTCACCTTCATCGCCATGTCCACGATCTTGTGACGCACCACCTGTTGATCCGCGAGACGACCGCCGAACACTTTTCGCTCGCGCGCCCAGGCGATCGATTCGTCGAGGCAGAGGCGTGAATAGGCCGTGCAGGACGCGGCCATGCCGAGCCGCTCCGAATTGAAGTTGAGCATCACATAACGGAAGCCCTTGTTCTCCTCGCCGATCAGGTTCTCGACGGGAACCTTCACATCGTCGAAAAACAATTGCGCTGTATCGCTCGCCCACCAACCCATCTTTTTCAAAGGCTGCTGCGTGAAGCCTTCCATGCCGCGCTCGATCAAGAGCAGCGACACGCCCGAGGCGCCCGGCCCGCCGGTGCGCACGGCGACCGTGTAGAAATCCGCGCGCACGCCTGAGGTGATGAACATTTTTGAACCGTTGACGACGTAATGATCGCCCTCGCGCTTCGCGGTGGTTTTCAACTGCGCGACATCGGAACCGCCCGAAGGCTCGGTTATCGCCAGCGCCGAAATCTTCTCGCCCGACAGCACCTGCGGCAGCACGCGGTCCTTCATCGCCTGCGGCCCGACGGCCAGAATCGGCGGCGAGCCGATCGTGTGGCTCATCAGGCTCGCCGAAACGCCGCCCGCGCCCGAGCGCGCAAGCTCCTGCGACAGCACGATGCGATGGAACTGGTCGCACGGCGAACCGCCGTATTCTTCAGGAAATCCAAGTCCGAGAATGCCGACGTCGGCCGCCTTCTTGTAAAGCTCGCGCGGAAAGCCGCCGGCCTCGTCCCATTCGTCGACGAAGGGCGAAATTTCCTTCTCCACGAAACGCCGCACGGTGGCGCGGAAGGCTTCGTGGCTCTCGTCGTAATAGAGGCTTTTCGCAGTCGTCATATCTCTCGTCTCCCCGTCATCGCGAGGAGCGAAGCGACGAAGCAATCCGTCCCCGACGTTGGATCAAGGGATGGATTGCTTCGCTCCGCTCGCAATGACGATTTTCTTCCCTAGTCTGCTTCCGCCGCCAGCGTCGCCAGAACATGGCGCGTGGCGACCTGATCGCCTTCCTTCACCGAGACAGCCTCGAGCACGCCGTCGCGGCCCGCGACGATCTCGTGCTGCATCTTCATCGCTTCGAGAATGACGATGCGCTGGCCCTTCTTCACGGCCTCGCCCGCCTGCGCCAGGACGGAAACGATACGGCCGTTCATCGGCGCGACGAGCCGCGCGCCGCCATCGCGTTCGGCGGAAGACTTGATCTCGTGCGATGTGTCGCGCGTCGCCAGCGTTTCGCCATTCGTCTCGATGAAGAGTTCGGCGCCCTCGAAGGCGTAGCGCGCCTTGCCGTCGACTCCCCCGGCGCGATAACGCAGCACATCCGGTCCGCGTTCAACGAGATCCACCTCGACCGTCTCGCCCGCGACAAGCGCCGAAAAAGCGCCGCCGCCTTTGGCGGTCAGCACGACCGGCGTTTCCTTGTCGCCGACGGCGAGCTTCAGCGGCTTGGCGAACACGCCCGTCGAGTCCCAGCTCTGCATCAGCGGCGCGAGTTTGGCTGCGCTGCGCTCATAGAGCAGCGCGGCGGCAAGCGCCAGCAGGCGCGGCGACGGCGCTTTTTCAGCGATGGCTTCCGAGCCTGCGGGATAGTGCGCGCCGATGAAGGCGGTCGTCGCCTTGCCCGCGACGAATTCCGGATGCTTGAGCATCGAGATCAAGAACGCCTTGTTGTTCGGCGGCCCGAACAGCACGGTCTGTTCGAGCGCGCGCACGAGACGGCGGCGCGCCTCCTCGCGCGAGCCGCCCCAGGCGATTACCTTCGCGATCATCGGATCGTAGAAAGGCGAAATCTCCTGGCCCGAGCGAATGCCGTGATCGACACGCACGCCCTCGCCTTCCGCCGGCGCCCACACCTGGATGCGCCCGCTCTGCGGCAGGAAATTTTTGGACGGATCTTCGGCGTAGAGACGCACCTCGATCGCCGCGCCGTCCAGTTCGACCTCGTCCTGCGTGATCGGCAGCGGCTCGCCGGCGGCGACGCGCAATTGCCATTCGACGAGATCGAGCATCGTGATTTCCTCGGTCACGGGATGCTCGACCTGAAGCCGCGTATTCATTTCCAGAAAATAAAACTCGCCGGACCTGTCGAGCAGGAATTCGACCGTGCCCGCGCCACGATAGGAAATCGCCTTCGCCGCAGCTACCGCCGCAGCGCCCATCTGCGCGCGCAACTCGGGCGAGACCGCGGGCGACGGCGCCTCCTCGATCACCTTCTGGTGACGGCGCTGCACCGAGCAGTCGCGTTCGCCGAGATGAATGACATTGCCGCGCGAATCGCCGAACACCTGAACTTCGACATGGCGCGCGTCGACGACGGCCTTTTCGAGAATGAGTTCGCCGGAGCCAAAGGCGTTGGTCGCCTCGGAGCGCGCGGTCGAGACCGCATCCGCGAAATCCTCGGCGCGCGAAATCAGCCGCATGCCGCGCCCTCCGCCGCCGGCGGCCGCTTTCGCCATGATCGGAAAGCCGATGCGCTGCGCCTCGGTCGCGAGCGTCGCGTCGCTCTGGTCGGCCCCCTGATAACCCGGCACGCAGGGCACGCCCGCCTCGATCATCAGGCGCTTGGCCGCCGCCTTGTTGCCCATCGCACGGATCGCGTCCGACGTCGGGCCGATGAATACAAGGCCCGCCTGCTCGCAGGCGGCGGCGAAGGCGTCGTTTTCCGAGAGGAAGCCGTAGCCGGGATGAACGGCGTCCGCGCCCGAGAGCTTCGCCGCCCCGAGAATGGCGTCCGCCTTCAGATAGGAGTCGCCCACTGGCGCAGGTCCGATCCGCACGGCTTCATCGGCCTCGCGCACATGCAGCGCATCGGCGTCGGCGTCGGAATAGACGGCGACGGTGGCGTAACCCATGTCGCGCGCGGTGCGCATGACCCGGCAGGCGATCTCGCCGCGATTGGCGATGAGGATTTTGGAGAAAGTCGTCACGATAACCTCTTGCTCGCACTTCGCCGGAAGCCCGTCATTGCGAGCCAAGCGAAGCAATCCATCCCCTGATCGACATCCGGATGCGGGGATGGATTGCTTCGTCGCTTCGCTCCTCGCAATGACGGCGCGACGTCGTGTCGGACCTAGTGTTTCTTCCGCTCGTCTTCCGGCGCGATGCCCAGCATCTTCGACAGGATCATCAGCATCACCTCATCGGCGCCGCCGCCGATCGAGGCCAGCCGCGAGTCGCGGTAGGAGCGGCTGACCGGCGTCTCGTTCATGAAGCCCATGCCGCCCCAATATTGCAGGCAGGAATCCGTTACCTCGCGGCCGAGACGCCCGGCTTTCAGCTTCGCCATCGAGGCGAGCTTGGTGACGTCCTGGCCTTCCAGCATCAATTCGCAGGCGCGATAGCAGAGCGAGCGCAGCAATTCGACTTCGGTCTGCAACTCCGCAAGGCGGAAATGCACGACCTGATTGTGCAGCACCGGCTTGCCGAAAATCTGCCGCTGGCGCGCATAGTCGATCGTCGCCTGGATGATGCGCTCCTTGCCCTTGAGGCTGGAGACGGCCCCCCACAGGCGCTCCTCCTGGAACTGCACCATCTGGTAGGTGAAGCCCTTGCCTTCTTCGCCGACGAGATAGCGCTGCGGCACGCGGACGTTGTCGAAATAGATCTGCGCCGTGTCGGACGAATGCATGCCCATCTTGTCGAGTTTTCGCGCGATCTCGATTCCCTTGGTCTTCATCGGCACGCAGATCAGCGACTTGTTGCGATGAACCGGACCATCCGACGTATTGGCGAGCAGGCACATCCAGTCTGCCTGCGTGCCATTGGTCGTCCACATCTTGCCGCCGTTGATGACGTAGTCGCCGCCGTCCTTCTTCGCCGTCGTCTTTACAGACGCCACGTCCGAGCCCGCGCCGACTTCCGACACGCCGAGACAGGCGACATATTCGCCCGAGATGGACGGCGCGAGAAATTGCGCGCGCACTTCGTCGTTGCCGAAGCGCGCGAGAGCCGGCGTCGCCATGTCGGTCTGCACGCCGATCGCCATGGGCACGCCGCCGCAGGCGATCTGGCCGAGTTCTTCCGCCAGCGCCATCGCGTAGGAATAATCGAGGCCGGAGCCGCCGAATTCGACGGGTTTGTTGATGCCGAGAAAGCCGAGCTTGCCCATCTTTCCGAACAATTCATGCGCCGGAAAAATGCCCGCCTTCTCCCATTCGTCGACGAACGGGTTGATGTCGGAGGCGATGAATTTGGAAATGTTGCGACGGATTTCGTCGTGTTCGGGCGTGAATTTCATTTGTGCATCCTCACATGCGCGCCACGCCGAAGGTCGTATGGCGCAGCGGCCGCTGATCCGCCTCGCGGCACATCGACAGGCAGAAGGCCAGCACCTTGCGCGTATCGCGCGGATCGATCAGCCCGTCGTCCCACAGCCGCGCTGTGGCGTAGAGCGCCGTCGTTTCGCCCTGCATGCGGTCGGCTATGCCCTTTTCCATCGCGTCGAGCTTCTCGCGATCGACCGGCTTGCCTTCGCGCTTCAGCTTGCCCTCGGTCACGATCGACATGACCTTGGCCGCCTGTTCCGGCCCCATCACGGCGATGCGGTTGTTCGGCCAGGCGAAGATGAAGCGCGGATCGTAGCCGCGCCCGCACATGCCGTAATTGCCGGCGCCGAACGAGGCGCCGATATGCAGCGTGATCTGTGGCACCGTGGAATTGGCCACCGCCTGGATCATCTTCGAGCCGTGCTTGATGATGCCGGCCTGCTCCGCCTCGCGCCCCACCATGTAGCCGGTCGTGTTCTGCAGGTAGATGATCGGAATGTTCGACTGGCAACAGAGCTGGATGAATTGCGCGGCCTTTGTCGCGCCGTCGGCGTCGATCGGCCCGTTGTTGCCGATGAAGCCGACCGTATGCCCCTCGATGGCGCCGTGCCCGCACACGGTATGCACACCGTAGAGGCCCTTGAAATCGAGATATTCGCTGTCATCCACGATGCGCGCGATCACCTCGCGCACGTCGATCGGCTTGCGATAGTCGATCGGCACGACGCCCGCCAGTTCGTCCGGCGAATAGCGCGGCTCCTTGTAGTCGCGCTGGCGCGCCTGCTGGATCTGGTCGTTCCACGGCAGCATGGACATCACTTCGCGCGCGATGCGGATGCCGTCGGCGTCGTCTTCGGCGACATATTCGCCGAGGCCCGACTTCGTCACATGCATGTCGGCGCCGCCGAGATCCTCGTCGGTCGCGATCTCGCCAGTCGCCGCGCGCAGCAGCGGCGGGCCCGCCAGAAAGACCTTCGCCTTGCCGCGCACGAGAATGTTGTAGTCGGAAAGGCCGGGCAGGTAGGCGCCGCCGGCGGTGGAGGAACCATGCACCACCGTCACCTGCGGAATGCCGGCCGCCGACATGCGCGCCTGATTGGCGAAGCCGCGCCCGCCTTCCACAAACATTTCGGCCTGGAACAGCAGGTTCGCGCCGCCCGATTCCACCAGCCGCACCATCGGCAACTTGTTTTCGAGCGCGATCTGTTGCGAGCGCAGGCCCTTCTTGACGCTCATCGGCGTGGACGTGCCGCCCTTGAAGGCGCTGTCGGACGCCGTGACCATGCAACGGATGCCCGAGACATAGCCGATGCCGATGATGCCGCCGCCGCCGAATTCGTCGTGCATGCGCAGGCCCGCGAGCGTCGACAGTTCGAGCCACGGCGCGCCGGGATCGAGCAGCAGCGCGAGACGCTCGCGCGGCATGATCTGCCCGCGCTTGGTGAACAGGTCGCGCTTCGTTTCGCCCGTTTCGCGAATCTTGTGTTCGAGCCCGCGCACTTCGTCGATCAGCCGCAGCATGTCCGCGCGGTTGGTCTTGAACGTCTCTGACGCGACGTCGATCTTGCTTTCAATGACCGGCATGGAACCCCGCGGCGCAAACGACGACGCAAGGACGCCGCGCTTGGCGCGGCGGGCCTCCCTCGTCGCGGCGACGGCTCTGCGGCCGTTCGCCTCTTAATCCTCCAGTTAAATTTGAGGATGGCTCAGAACTGGGGTAGTGTCAACCGGCCGCGCGATTCAAATCGCGGCGAGGAGCGCATGTCGAAATCGCAGAAAGGCGACGCCAGATCGATGGCGGCCACCGCCAAATCCGCCGTTGGCGTAAAGCCCGCCGTCGGCGCGTGGGGCGAGCGCGAGGACGGCATTCTCGAAGTCGCCGAGGCGCTGTTTCTGAAGCAGGGCTACGAGAACACCAGCATGGCGGCGGTGGCCGCCGCCGCCGGCCTGTCGGAAGGCACGCTCTACAATTATTTCCGCAACAAGAACGATCTCGTCATCCGCGCCGGCCTTGCCGCGCTGGAACGGCGCGTCGAGGCCGCCGAACGCGCCGTCGCGGAGGCGGCGTCTCTGCGCGATGGACTCGAGCAGCTTATCGCGCTGCATCTGTCTTCCGTCATCGAGGACGACGAGAAATATCGCATCTGGCTGCGCGAGGTGCGCGGCGTGAAAACCTACCGCCGATCGGCCGGCCGCGACGCGCTCTCGCGCTTCGCCAACCAGTTCGTGCGCCTGCTCGAGAAGTTCGGGCATACGGAAGACAAGGCGGATGCGCCGTCGCGCACGATGATGCGCGACATCGTGTTCGGCGGCTCCGAACACATCGGCTTCACCGCCATGATCCAGAAGCGCGCCGACCGGATCGATGTGGACGCAACGGCGAAATTGCTGGCGGGCGTGTATCTGCGCGGGTTCGGGCTCGGGCAATCTTTGCCGTCCTCGTGAGCGGGGCGCAATCCATCCAGCGGAGCTGATCCAGATGCGGGGATGGATTGCTTCGTCGGTTCGCTCCTCGCAATGCCGACATTGCGCAATATAATTCGCCGTCAGACAAGACCCTGAGGAACCCCCATGACCCAGCGCCGCATCGGCCGCTCCGATCTCCATGTCCAGCCCTTCTGCTTCGGCGGCAATGTCTTCGGCTGGACCGCAAACGAAGCCATGTCATTCCGCCTGCTCGACGCCTTTGTCGATCACGGTTTCGATTTCATCGACACCGCGGATGTCTATTCCGTCTGGGTCGAAGGCCACACCGGCGGCGAATCCGAAACGGTTCTGGGCAAGTGGTTTGCAAAGAGCGGCAAGCGCGACAAGGTCGTGCTCGCCACCAAGGTCGGCTTCATCAAGGGGCTGAAGCCCGCCTATATCAAGCAGGCGGTGGAGGATTCGCTGAAGCGGCTGCAGACCGACCGCATCGACCTCTATCAATCTCACAAGGACGATCCGGCGACGCCGCAGGAAGACGTGCTGCGCGCCTACGACGAACTCATCAAAGCCGGCAAGGTGCGCGTCATCGGCGCCTCCAACTTCACCGCGGCGCGGTTGAAGGAGGCTCTCGACATATCCGCGAAGAATGGACTGCCGCGCTACGAGAGCATGCAGCCCGAGTACAATCTGATGGAGCGCAAGGTCTACGAGGGCGACCTGCAGAACCTGTGCGTTCGCGAAGAAATCGCGGTCATCCCGTTCTTCTCGCTGGCGGCGGGCTTTCTCACCGGCAAGTATCGAAGCGAGGCGGACCTTGGCAAGAGCGTGCGCGGGCCGCGCACGGCGGGCAAATATCTCAAGACGAATGGCCCGAGGGTGCTCGCCGCGCTCGACGCGGTCGCAGCCGCGCACAAGGCGACCTGCGCGCAGGTCGCGCTCGCCTGGATCATGGCGCGCAAGGGCCTGACGGCGCCGATCGCCAGCGCAACGACGCCGGAGCAACTGGAGGAATTGCTGGGAAGCGTGAAACTGTCGCTGACGGCGGCGGATATTGCCGAGTTGGACGCCGCGAGCGCGTGAACACGAATTTCATTCGCGCGAAAGCGGGAATCCAGAAGCCGGTCCGCAAAAGCTGGTCGCAAGACCTGGATCTCCACAAGACCTGGATCCCCACTTGCGCGGGGATGACAACTGGTCAGCGCCTCACGTCCGCAGCGTCAGCCCGCCGTCGGCCACCAGCCCGTGGCCGGTGATGAAATCGGCCTCGTCGCTCGCCAGCAAGAGCGCCGCGCGCGCCATGTCGATCGGCTCGCCGAGACGCCGCAGCGCGGCCTTCTTTTCCCATACGCCGCGCACGAAGGGGTCGGCGAACGAGGCCTGCGTCATGCCCGTGTGGATCGCGCCCGGCAGGATGTAGTTCGCCGTCACCCTGTATTTGCCGAGTTCGAGCGCCATCGTCTTGGTCAGGCCCGCGACCGCATGTTTGGACGAGGTATAGGCGCAAAGCCCGATATCGGTGTCGAAAGCCATCACCGAGGCCGTGCAGATGATGCGCGCGCGTCCCTTTTCTTCGGCGCGCTTGATGAGATGCGGAATCGCGGCGCGCGAGATGCGGAAGGGCGCGCGCACGTTGACGGCGAACTGCCGGTCCCATTCGGCGTCGCTCGTCTCGTGCGTCAGCGAACGTCCGGACACGCCGGCATTGTTGAAAAGGATGTCGATGGCGCCGAATTTTTCGAGTGCCGCGTTCACGATCGTCTCGGGCGCATCGTCGTCGCTCACACTCTTGGCCAGCACGCTGATCGCGTCATTGCCCTTGTGCGCCTCCATGATCGCCGATTCCGGCCGGTCCACCGCCAGCACTTTCGCCCCGCGCTCGGTGAACAATTTCGCCGTCGCAGCGCCGATGCCGGAGGCCGCGCCCGTGATGACGGCGAATTTGCCGATAAGTTCGACCATTGTTTCGCTCCCTTTTGTCGGGAGCATTAGAGCAGGCCGGGCACAAACTTCACAACAGCGCCGCGCGCATTCGCGACCTGCGCGGCGGTTCTGCGCCTAGCGGGAACCGGCTTCCGCTCTTTCGCCGCGCGCTCAGTGCCCGAGGCCCGGTTTCGGCGACGGCGCGGGCATGGCCGGCTTGCCGCCCGGCGTCGAAGCCTTGCTCTGGTCATCCGCGCGCTTCCAGATTTCGCTCTTGCAGAGAAATCCGATCAGGCATCCCTCGAGAGTTAGTTCCTGCGGCTTCTCGACGGTCACGCCGCCTTTGTAGATCTTGCCGTCCTGCGTGTTGTAGATCTCGCCGCGCCACACGCCTTCCTTGTCGAGCGCGGCGTTGCGCAGGATCACCGTGCCGAGCGCGTTCTGTTCGTCGGCTTTCGAGACGCCGATCACCTTGGCGCAAAGCTTGCCGGCGCAATTGTAGAAATCGAACGTGGTGCCGCTCGCCTCGCGCACCCACACGCCCCAGGGGTCCAGTGCGAAGGCGGGACTTGCGCTTGCGAGCGCGACGCCGAACGCCAGAGCTCTTGCCGGATTGAACATCGACCGCCCTCCGCCTGGACCGGAATGTCGTGAGCCTAGCCTCAAAATCGCGCCAGAACCAAGGCGTTCCCGATCCCGTTAACCAAATCGACGGTTAAGAATGTCTTAACGGCATGCGCCATGTTAACGATTTCGTAACCATTCGGGAGCGTTGCGTGGCGTTGAGCATCTTGTGGGCGGCATTGCTCGGAGCGTGCCTCGGCCTCGACCGAAACCTTCGCGATCTGAAAGCCGGTTGGGCGTCCTGCGCCTTCTCGGCCTGTCTTGGCGCCGTCGTCGGCCTCGAGCTTCGACTGTCCGGCGTCGCCGACGGCATGTGGTTCTGGCCGCTGTCCTGCGCAGCCTGCGCCGTGGCGATCGCAAAATATCTGACGCTCACCACCGCCGGCGGCGGCTGGCGCTATCGCGCGGAGCCTGCTCACGCGCTCGCCGCCGCGCTCGCGTTTGGCGTGGCCTGCGGACTGGGCGCCAACCGCTTCGTCGGCGCGGCCGTCATCGCCACGATCTTCGCTCTGGCCTGGCGCCCGCGCATCGACGACAGCCCGGCCCCCGAGGTCGGCGGCCTGTCAGCCGACGCGCTCGCCGTCGCCCGCGATTTTGTCGATGTCGGGCGGCGGACCGAGGAAGGCCGGCACGATGATGAAGGCCGCCAGCAGCGTGAAGACCAGCGAAATGGCGAGCAGCTTGCCCATACCGGCGGTGCCGGGGTGGGAGGACAGGCATAGGCTGCCGAAGGCTATTCCCGTCGTCAGCGAGGAAAAGAAGATCGCGCGCGTCAGGCTCGACGCCAGCATGTCGGCGACGCCCTTCCGCCAGGCGATCAGATAATAAATGTGGAAGGCGACGCCGACGGCGAACATCAGCGGCAGCGCGATGATGTTGGCGAAATCGAGCGACATGCCCAGAAGCTGCGCTGCCTCGAGGCTCAGCACGCCCGCAAGCACCAGCGGCCCGAGCGCCAGCGCGACGTCCTTCACGCTGCGCATGGCGATGTAGAGGATGATGAAGATCGCGACGAAGGCGAAGGCGCCAGCCTGCGCGAAGGAGCGCACGATCGTCTTGCCGGCTTCCACCACGGTGATCGGCGCGCCCGTCGCATGCGGCGCGACGGCGCGAACCTCGGCCGCGAATGCAGCGAGCGCCACGTTGTCGCGGGTTTCGCCCCTCGGAAAAACCTCCACGCGCGCCCGCCCGTCGGCTGCGATCCAGTCGCGCATGATGTCGGGCGGCACGTCGGCGCGCGTCACGGCCTTCGGCGAAAGAGCCGTGCGCAGCGTCTGCAGCAGCGGCCCGAAATTGGCGAAGAGCGCGCGCTGCGCGGCGGCGCGTTGATCGGGCGCAGCCTTCGAGAGCGCGGCGACAGCGCGTGAAAAATGCAGCATGGGCGGCGGCGCGCCCTGCCCTTCGGCGACGTCGAGCAGATCGAGAATATCGCCGATCTCCTTCATATTCTCCGCGTCGCTGGGGGCCGGCGCAGGCTTCGCATCGAGAACGTCGGCAAGCTGCCCGCGCGCCTTCTCCACCATCGCCAGCTTGTCCGTCTGGTCGTGCGGCAGGAAGGTCGAGAGCGTGACGACGCGCGCGACGGTCGGCAGTTTCGTCAGGCGCGTGGCCATGTCGTCCGCTTGCTTCAGGTCTGAGGCGAGAATCGAGATCGTGTTGGGCGCCGTCTGCGGATCGTTGGCGAGTTCGTAGAAGGTGGCGACGCTTTCGACCTTGTCGCTGCGCAGGTGCATGGGGTTGGAGTCGAACTTCAGCTTGAGCAAAGCCGGAACGCCCGCAAGCACGACGAGCGCGGTCGCGATCAGCACGAAGGCGCGGTGATGTTCGATCCAGCGGTCGACGGCGGCGAGCGAGGCGGTTTCGACGGGCCGCTTCTCGGGGCCGGGCCGGATCACCGCCAGCAGCGCCGGCAGAAACACGATTGTCGTCACGAAAGCGACGATCATGCCGAGCCCGGCGATCAGGCCGAGTTCCGAAACGCCCTTGAATTCGGTCGGCAGGAAACAGAAGAAGCCCGCCACCAGCGACAGCGCGGCCAGCGACAACGAATAGCCGATGTGCCGGATGGCCGCGCTCAGCGCCAGTTTCAGATCGTCGGTTCCGTGCCGCTCCTCGCGATAGCGTGTGGCGAACTGGATGCCGAAATCGACGCCGAGCCCGATGAACAGCGCGGCGAAGGCGACGGAAATGAGGTTGAGCCGCTGCACCGCGAGCAGACCCACGCCCATCGTCAGCACGAGGCCGACAAACAACGTGATCAGCACCGCGAAAATGATCTTGCCCGAGCGCAGCGCGAGAAACAGCACCAGCGCCACGAGCGCGACGGTGACGGCGAGATTGATCTCGTAGTTTTCGGCGACGGTGCTGAATTCCTCGTCCGCCAGCGGCGTCGGGCCGGTCAGGCGGAACGTGAACCCGCCGGCCTTGTCGATGCCGAGCTTGTCGGCCGCCGCGCGCACCGCCCGGGTCGCCTTGGCGCCGGGCTCCAGCGCGGTGAAATCGAGATGCGGCTCGATGAGCACGATGCGGCGCAGATCGCCGACGCCGGGCTCCTTTCCCTCCATCAGCGTGCGCCATGACAAAGGTTTCGGGCTTCCCGCCAGGGCGCCCTCGATCGTCGTCGCCAGCCCGTCCAGCGGCTTCAGGAAAGGCTCGAAGCGCGCCTGATCCTTCTCCGCCGATTCCATCGCGCCGCCGATCAACCGCATCAGGCCACGCAGGCTTGGATCGGCCGCGAGCCCCGCCAGAAACCCGCGCCGTGCGACGAGATCGGCGAGGGTCGTTTCCAGCGTCGACTTGTCGAGTAGCAGCAGGCCTTCCCTGTCCAGATAGGGATTGCTGTCGGGGCGCCAGGCGCGCTGGATCTCGCCGCGCGCCTCCGCCGCGTCGAGCGCGCTCGTCAGGCGCGCGGCGGCGGATTCGGCTGCTTCGGGCGTCGGGCCGTCGATGACCGCCGCGATCAGATTGTCGAACTGGGGAAAGGCCTTGCCATAGGCGATTTCATCCTGCCGCCAGGGAATGTCCGGCGAAATGAGCTTCGCGGTATTGGTGTCGATTGCGAAATTTTTCACCGAATAGACGCCGGCGACCGCCGTGAGAGCCAAAGTCAGGCAAACGACAAGCCAGGGCCGAAACGTGCAGAAACGGACGATCTTCTCGAGCAGACCCGCCATGCGTCTCCCGTATGCCGGGACATGGGCCCCAATTGGGCCTCCGCGAAGCCTCAGCCCGACGCATCAGCGATAACATGGGGACAGGCATGTGGCCACCGCAGCACACCGCCAGACATACGTTGGCCAAAATCGTCCGAGGCCAGGAATTTGACCCCCAAGGCCCTATTTAATAAGAGGATCGCTTGTAATTCGGGAGAGCCCCCCGCGTGAGCATACCCCTCCGTTACGTCGCCAGGATCGGCGGCTATGTCCTCAAGCAACATCTGACCGGCCGCAAGCGCTATCCGCTCGTGCTGATGATGGAGCCGCTGTTTCGCTGCAACCTCGCCTGCGTCGGCTGCGGCAAGATCGACTATCCGGACGCGATCCTCAACAAGCGCCTGTCCGTGGCGGACGCGCTGGGCGCGGTCGACGAATGCGGCGCGCCGGTCGTTTCCATCGCCGGCGGCGAGCCGCTGCTGCACAAGGAAATGCCGCAGATCGTCGAAGGCATCGTCGCGCGCAAGAAGTTCGTGATTCTCTGCACCAATGCGCTGCTGCTGGAAAAGAAGATCGGCCAGTACAAGCCGAGCCCCTATTTCACATGGTCGATCCATCTGGACGGCGACCGTGAGATGCACGACCACGCGGTCAGCCAGGAGGGCGTCTACGATCGCGCGGTTTCGGCGCTCAAACTGGCGAAATCCAAGGGCTTCCGCGTCACCATCAATTGCACTTTCTTTGATGGCGCCAAGGCCGACCGCATCGCCGATTTCTTCGATACGGTGACGGCGCTCGGCGTCGACGGCATCACGGTGTCGCCGGGCTACGCCTACGAGCGCGCGCCCGACCAGAAGCACTTCCTCAACCGCCAGCGCACCAAGAACCTGTTCCGCGACGTATTTCGCCGCGGCAACGGCGCGCGCAAATGGGCCTTCAACCAGTCCGGCCTGTTCCTCGATTTTCTCGCCGGCAACCAGACCTATCAATGCACGCCCTGGGGCAACCCGACGCGCAACGTCTTCGGCTGGCAAAAGCCCTGCTATCTGCTCGGCGAAGGCACGGTCTCGACCTTCAAGGAATTGATGGAAGGCACGGACTGGGACGCCTACGGCGTAGGCAAATACGAGAAGTGCTCGGACTGCATGGTCCATTGCGGCTTCGAGGCGACCGCGGTCGCCGACAGTGTGCGTAAGCCCTGGAAGGCGGCGAAGGTCGCGCTGGCGGGCATCGCCACCGAGGGCGCCTTCGCGCCGGACATTCCGATCGACAAGGCGCGCCCGGCCGAATTCGTCTTCTCCGCCAATGTGCAGAAGACGCTGACGCAGATGCGCGAGGACGAAGCGCGCGAGCGCGCCGCCAAGGCGACGGCGGCGGAATAGACGGAAAGAAAAAGAACGAATGAAAAGACGGCGGATTGAACGGTCTCGGCGGGCCGGTTAGTTTGCCGCAACGCACAGGGGCCACACTGACGATGCGCAACATTACGCAAGCACTTTCACGCCTGTCTCTCGCCGCCGCGCTCGCCTGCGCGCTCGCCGCGCCCGTCGCGGCGCAGGAAAAGACGCAGCCCGCGCCCTCCGCCACGCCTGCGCCGGAGGTCGTCGCCCAGGCCGATCAGGCGGCGCCGAAAAAGAAGAAGCGCCGCAAGGTTCGCGCCGAACGCCCCGCCAGCGGCGGCGGCGCCAATGGCCTTGCCCGCGTCTCCGGCTCGCTGGAGCAGCGCCATCAGGTGTGCCTTGCCTTCATTCGCCGGCACAATCTCGATTGCGATCCCTGGCAGACGCCGACCTGCGGCGCCGAGACCGGCTATTTCCGCCCGCCGGAATGCGTGCGCCCGCGCTCGCAGCAATAATCAGACATTGGCCAGCGCGCGCCCGGCGCGCGCGAGCGCCGCAAATGCGGCGGCGGAATCGCGCCCGGCGGCGAGAAGCGCGCCAAGATCGCGCGGCGCGCGGACGAGACCGCCGATCACCTTGAGATAATCGACGCCGCCATCCGGCGTCAGCGCGCGCGCAGCGAGCGCCGGCAGCGCGCGCCCGGACGGATCGCTGACCGCGCGCAGCGCCGCGAAGGGAAGGGCGACAGCCGCCGCGTAGCGCGCGGCGACATGGCTTTCCATGTCGACGGCGGCGGCGCCTGTCGCGCCGCGCAACGCCGCCTTCGCGTCGGTTGAAAGCACGACCGCATCGACGCCGGCGAAAATCGCCTCCGACGCCCGCAGGCCGCCGCCCGCAAGCGCGGCAGCAAGCGCGCTGGTCAACGCCGCATCCGTGGCCAAAGCGCCCGCGGGACCTGCCACCGACCGCGCGAGCAGCAGATCGCCGGGCGAAAGCGCCTGATCGAGACCGCCCGCGAGCCCGAAGCTGACGACGCCAGCCAACTGCGCGGGATCCATACGCGCCAGCCGGCGCTCCAGCAGGCTGACGTCGCCGCCGCTGCACACGATCGTCCGGTCGCGCCCATCCACGAGCCGCGCCTCGCGCTTCAGTCCGACGACGATCAGCAGCGGCCGCGCCATGCTCACATGCCGTAGGCGACCGATCGGCTGTTGCTCGCCGACAGGTTGCGGTAGCGCGCGAGCGCCCACAGCGGGAAAAACTTCGAATAGCCGTGGTAGCGCAGGTAGAAGACGCGCGGAAAGCCGGTGGCGGTGAACAGTTCCTCGTCCCAGAAGCCGTCTTCGCCCTGATGCGCGGTGAGCCAGGCGACGCCGCGCGCGACCGCCGGATTGTCGCGTTCGCCCGCCGCCATCAACGCCAGCAGCGCCCATGCCGTTTGCGAGGCGGTGGACGGCGCTTTCTCGTAGCCGCGATAATCGAGCTTGTAGCTCGCGCCATCCTCGCCCCAGCCGCCGTCTTCATTCTGGATCGAGACCAGCCAGTCGACCGCCTTGCGCATCGCCGGATGATCGGCGCCAAGGCCCGCGACATTGAGCGCGCAGAGCGACGACCAGGCGCCATAGATGTAGTTCATGCCCCAGCGGCCATACCACGAGCCGTCTTTCTCCTGCTCTTTCAGCAGATAGTCGACGCCGCGCTTCATCACCTCGCTGTTGTCACGCGTCGCGCCGAGCTGCGCGAGCATCGAGATACATCGGGCCGACACATCCGCCGTCGGCGGATCGAGCAGCGCGCCGTGATCGGCGAAGGGAATGTTGTTGAGATAATGATAGGCGTTGTCGGCGTCGAACGCGCCCCAGCCGCCGTCCTTGCTCTGCAGCCCCTCGACCCATTCGCGCGCGCGGGAAATAGCCTCGCCGTAGTCGCCGCCGGCGCGGTTCATCGCCATGACGACGACCGCCGTGTCGTCGACATCGGGGTAATAGGCGTTGTTGTATTGAAAGGCCCAGCCGCCCGGCCGCACGTCCGGACGCCGCACCGCCCAGTCGCCTTTCACGTCCAGGACCTGCAAGGGCTTCAGCCATTCGAGGCCTTCACGCGCGCGCGCCTGCGACTGCGGATCGCCGGCCTCGAGCAACGCGTGCGAGACGAGCGCCGTATCCCACACCGGCGAGACGCAGGGCTGGCAATAGGCCTCGTGGTCTTTCACCACCAGCAGCCGCTCGATGGATTCGCGCGCGAGCTTCACCCGCTCGTCATCCGCGCCGTATCCCAGCGCATCGAACATCAGCAGGCTGTTGACCATCGCGGGAAAGATCGCGCCCAGCCCGTCGACGCCGTTGAGCCGCTCCAGCGTGAACGCTTCGGCCTTCGCGATCGCGCGGCGGCGCATGTCGCCGGGGAAATAGGGCTGCGCCGCATGCAGCAATTTGTCGAGCCGTGCGAAAAGCGACGCCCAGGGCTCCTTCTGGTGCGGACCGGCCGGCCAGTCCGTTTCCTGCTCCGGAGGGATGACGAAAAGTTCGGCGACGCCAACCCCTTTCGCATTGACAGGCTTAGGCCGCAGCGCGGTCAGCACCATCAGCGGGATCATGACGGTGCGCGCCCAGTAGCTCACCTTGTCGACATGGAAGGGAAACCACTTCGGCAGCAGCATGACTTCCACCGGCACGACTGGCACGCCGCTCCACGGCATCTGGCGGTAAAGCGCCAGCAGGATGCGGGTGAACACATTGCTCTTCGCCGCCCCGCCGCGCGACAGCATCGCCTCGCGGGCGCGCGCCATATGCGGCGCGTCGACGTCGTCGCCGATCATCTTCAGCGCGAAATAGGCCTTCACGCTGGCGCTCATGTCGAAGGCGCCCTTGTGGAACAGCGGCCAGCCGCCGTGTTCGCCCTGAATTCTGCGAAGATAGACCGCGATCTTGCGCTCGAGCTCCGCGTCGACCGGCTCGCCGCGGAAATGGCGCATCAGCACATATTCGGCCGGAATCGTGGCGTCGGCCTCGAGCTCGAAGCACCAATGGCCGTCGTCGCGGCGGCGCGCAAGCAGCGCCGACGTCGCCTGCGCAATCGCGCTCTCGAGGCCTGCCACGTCGATCGAAGCCGCAGCGGGCGGCGGAACATTCACATTCATCCGGAAATCTCTGCGTCATCGACTGCTGCGATGCACAATCGGCATACCATTACCGCAAGTCGCCGCCCCGAGCCAAGCCGGCCGGGAGGCGCCGCATCGCCGCAAAAATTTGATGAAAAATTTTGCGCCGCGAAGGCTTAACTGTCTCGCCGAAGGTTGAAGCCGATAAAGCCCGGGATTTGCGGGGTTTGGCTTGACGAATGGCCGCAATCGGGCCCAATTCTCGTTTCAAGAGGAACTGCGAAGCATTCTAAAGAAGCGCTCGTGGATGTGGCGCAGGGCATATGCGCCTGGGAGGATGCGTGAGATCAGATCAAGTCGCGCCGGCTGACTATTTTCACAAGGTGGTCGATTGCCAATGGGCGTGTCCCGCCCACACGCCCGTTCCCGAATACATCCGATTGATCGCGGCCGGCCGCTACGGCGACGCCTACATGATCAACTGGCAGTCCAACGTTTTCCCGGGCATTCTCGGCCGCACCTGCGACCGCCCCTGCGAGCCCGCCTGCCGCCGCGGGCGCGTCGAGGAAGAGCCTGTCGCCATCTGCCGCCTCAAACGCGTCGCCGCCGACTTCAAGGAAGATGTGCGCGAGAGAATGCCGGAGCGCGCCGCACAGAAGAACGGCAAGCGCATCGCCTGTATCGGCGCGGGCCCAGCCTCGCTCACCGTCGCCCGCGACCTCGCGCCGCTCGGCTATGACGTCACCGTGTTCGACGGCGAGGCCAAGGCCGGCGGCTTCATGCGCACGCAGATCCCGCGCTTCCGGCTGCCCGAAAGCGTGATCGACGAGGAAATGGGCTACGTCCTCGATCTCGGCGTGAACTTCGTTTCCGGCAAGCGCATCGACAGCCTCAAGGGCGTGATCGACGAAGGCTACGACGCTGTCTTCGTCGGCACAGGCGCCCCGCGCGGCCGCGATCTCGACGTGCCGGGCCGCGCGGAAGCCGCCGCGCACATCCATATCGGCATCGACTGGCTCGCCAACGTCGCCTTCGGCCATGTGAAGAAGATTTCCAAGCGCGTCATCGTGCTCGGCGGCGGCAATACGGCGATGGACTGTTGCCGCTCCGCGCGCCGCCTCGGCGGCGAGGACGTGAAGGTGGTCGTGCGCTCCGGCTTCGAGGAAATGAAGGCGAGCCCGTGGGAGAAGGAGGACGCGATGCACGAAGGCATCCCGATCCTCAATTATCTCGTGCCGAAGGAGGTCAAGCATATCGACGGCCGCATGACCGGCATGGTGTTCGAGAAGGTGCGCGCCGAATACGACGCGAAGGGCCGCCGCACGCTCGTACCGACGGGAGAGCCCGACACGCTGATCGAATGCGACGAGGTGCTCGTCGCCGTCGGCCAGGAGAATTCCTTCCCCTGGATCGAGCGCGACATCGGCCTCGACTTCGACAAATGGGGCATGCCCAAGGTCGATCCCGTCACCTATCGCTCGACCATTCCCAACGTCTTCTTCGGCGGCGACGCGGCCTTCGGCCCGAAGAATATCATCTGGGCGGTCGCGCACGGCCACGGCGCGGCCTTCTCGATCGATGCGCTCTGCCAGGGCCGCGACGTCGATGCGCAGCCGCCTGCGAACGGCGAATTCGTCAGCCAGAAGATGGGCATTCACGAATGGTCGTATGACAGCGATATTTCGTTGCAGCGCCGCCTGAAGGTTCCGCTGCGCGACAATGCCGTGGCGCTGACCGACATCCGCGTGGAAGTCGAACTCGGCTTCGATACGGCGCGCGCGCTCGCCGAGGCGCAACGCTGCCTGAACTGCGACGTCGACACGATCTTCACGACGCCGCTGTGCATCGAATGCGACGCCTGCGTCGATATCTGTCCGATGGACTGCATCACCTTCACCGAGGATGGCGCGGAGGCCGACCTGCGCAAGCGCCTGAGCGCGCCCGCCCCCAACCTGACCCAGGATCTCTACGTGTCGGCCCCCCTCAAGACGAAGCGCGTGATGGTGAAGGACGAGGACGTCTGTCTCCATTGCGGCATGTGCGCCGAGCGGTGTCCGACGGGCGCCTGGGACATGCAGAAATTCATCCTTCAACTTCCGCGTGCGGGGGCGTAATGGCCATCGAGAGCGTCAACGATTTCGTCGTCCGGTTCGCCAACGTCAACGGCTCCGGTTCAGCCTCCGCCAATCTGCTGTTCGCCCGCGCCGTGATGCGCATGGGCGTGCCCGTGGCGACGCGCAACATCTTTCCATCCAACATTCAGGGCCTGCCAACCTGGTTCGAAGTGCGCATCTGCGAGCAAGGCTGGCTCGGCGCGCGCGGCGGCACGGATTTCATGGTCGCCATGAACCCGCAGACCTGGGACAAGGACGTCGCCTCGATCGAACCCGGCGGCTATCTCTTCTACGATTGCTCGCGACCCATTCCGGCCTCGAAATTCCGCGAGGATCTCACCGTCATCGGCGTGCCGCTGACGGAAATCTGCAACCGCGAATACAACGACGCCCGCCAGCGCCAGCTGATGAAGAACATCATGGGGCTGGGCGCGATATCGGCCGTTCTGGACATGGACGCGGGCGTGATCGAGGCGCTGCTGGCCGAACAGTTCAAGGGCAAGCAGAAGCTGATCGACGCCAATCTCAAGGCGCTCGCCATCGGCCGAGACTGGGCGCTCGCCAATTTGCAATGCCCGATCGGCTTGCGCGTGAAGCCAGCCGATGGCGTCGGCGACCGCATTTATGTCGAAGGCAACGCCGCGGCCTCGCTCGGCGCGGTCTACGGCGGCGCCACCGTCTGCGCCTGGTATCCGCTCACCCCCTCGACCTCGCTTGCGGAGGGCTTCACCTCCTATTGCAAGCGCCTGCGCGGCGATGCGGAGACGGGCAAGAACAAATACGCCATCGTGCAATGCGAGGACGAACTCGCCTCCATCGGCGTCGTCATCGGCGCCGGCTGGAACGGCGCCCGCGCCTTCACCGCGACGTCCGGCCCCGGCATTTCGCTGATGCAGGAATTTCTCGGCCTCGCCTATTTCGCGGAAATCCCGGCGGTGCTGTTCAACGTGCAGCGCGGCGGTCCCTCGACCGGCATGCCGACGCGCACGCAGCAGTCGGACGTGCTGGCCTGCGCCTACGCCTCGCACGGCGACACCAAGCATGTGCTTCTCTTTCCGCGCGATCCCGGCGAAGCCTTCGAATTCGGCGCGCTCTCCTTCGATCTCGCCGACCGCCTGCAGACGCCGGTCTTCGTCATGCTCGATCTCGAGATCGGCATGAACTCGCATCTGACGGCGCCCTTCGAATGGGACGACAGCCGCAGGCTCGATCGCGGCAAGGTGATGACGGCGGCCGATCTCGACTCCGGCCGCGATTTCGGCCGCTATCTCGATGTCGATGGCGACGGCATTCCCTTCCGCACCTATCCCGGCACGCATCCGAGCCGTGGCTCCTTCTTCACGCGCGGCACCACGCGCGACGCCTATGCGCGCTACACCGAGGAAGGCGGGCCTTACGTCGAGAACATGCAGCGCCTGCTGCGCAAGTTCGAGACGGCGAAATCCTATGTCCCTGCGCCCGTGATCGACGCCGAAGGCGCGCGCTTCGGCGTGCTGCACTACGGCTCGACGGCGGCGCCGATGGATGAAGCCATCGACATGCTGCGCAAGCAGGGACACAAGCTCGACGTCATGCGCGTGCGCGGCTTCCCCTTCGCGCGCGAAGTCGACGATTTTCTCGCGGCCCACGAGAAGGTCTTTGTCGTCGAACAGAATCGCGACGCGCAATTGCGCACATTGCTGATGAGCGAGAACGGCGCCTCGCCCGAAAAACTCGTCTCCGTCCTCCACTATGATGGCTCGCCCGTGACGGCGCGTTTCATCGCCCGCGCCATTGCTGATCTCGTCGCCAAAGCGGCGCCCGCGCCCGCCAAGGAAGGGGCTCTTTCGTGACCTACCTCCCCAAGCCGAAATTCCGCCATCCCGCAATCGAGAAGAACGCGCTCGGGCTCACCCATCGCGATTATGAAGGCTCGATTTCCACGCTCTGCGCAGGCTGCGGCCACGATTCGATTTCGTCCGCCATCATGCACGCCTGTTTCGAACTCGACCTGCCGCCGCATCGCATCGCCAAGCTGTCGGGCATCGGCTGTTCGTCGAAAACGCCCACTTATTTTCTGGGCAATGCGCACGGCTTCAACTCCGTGCACGGGCGCATGCCTTCGGTTCTCACCGGCGCCAATCTCGCCAACAAGGATCTCATCTATCTCGGCGTCTCCGGCGACGGCGATTCGGCGTCGATCGGCTTCGGCCAGTTCGCGCATTCGATCCGGCGCGGCGTCAACATGGTCTATATCGTCGCCAACAACGGCGTGTATGGCCTGACCAAGGGGCAGTTTTCCGCGACGTCCGACAAGGGCGCCAAGCTCAAGAAGGGCGCGGTCAACACCGACGATCCGATCGACCTCGTCACCATGGCGATCCATCTCGGCGCGACCTTCGTCGGGCGCTCCTTCTCCGGCGACAAGAAGCAGCTCGTGCCGCTGATCAAGGCCGCCATCGACCACAAGGGCCCGGCCTTCATCGACTGTATCTCGCCCTGCGTCGCCTTCAACAATCACGAGGGCTCGACCAAGAGCTTCGACTATGTGCGCGAGCACAACGAGGCGATCAACGCGCTCGACTTCATATCCGAGCGCGCGCCGATCACCGCCGACTACGAGCCCGGCCAGACGCAGCAGGTCAAGCTGCACGACGGCACGAGCATCCTGCTGCGCAAGATCAACGCGGACTACGACATTCATGACCGTGTCGCCGCGATCAATTATCTCATGTCGCACGACGTCGCCGGCGAAATCCCGACCGGCCTTGTCTATCTCGAGGACGATCCCGGCGACATGCACGACCGCCTCAACACGATCGATCGTCCGCTCAACGAATTGAGCGACGCCGAGCTCGTGCCGGGTTCGGCGGCGCTGGCGAAGATCAACGCGTCGCTGCGGTAAATCAACCCACTGTCGTCGCGAGCGAAGCGAATCGATCCATCCACCGGGACTTTATCCAGATACGCGGATGGATCGCCGCATCGCTCCGCTCCTCGCGATGACGACGGAAAATCATCTGGAGTATACATGGCCCGCATCCCCTATTTCGACATCGCCCAGGCGCAAGGCCGCGCCAAAAAGGCGTATGAAAAACTGCCGAAGCTCAACATCTTCCGGATGCTCGGCCATTCCGGCGAGCTGGTGGACGGGTTCAACCGGCTGGGCTCGCAGATCCTCTATTTCACCAAGCTCGATCCGGTCCTGCGCGAAATCGCCATCATCCGTGTCGGAGTATTGTCGAGAGCAAGCTACGAAGTGCACCAGCACGAGCGCATCGGCCGGAATCTCGGCATGAGCGACGCCAAGATCGCGGCGATTCACGAGGGGCCCGAAGCCGCCGCCTTCTCCGACGTCGAAAAGGAGATCATGCGCTTCACCGACGATGTGGTGAAGAACGTGCGCGCCTCGGATGCGACCTTTCAGGCCCTTGCCCATCGCCTGTCGCACCAGGAAATGCAGGAGCTGACGCTCACGATCGGCTATTACATGATGGTGTCGCGCTTCCTCGAAACTTTCGACGTCGACATCGAGGACGCGCCCGTCGGATTGAACGCGTCGCCCGACGGTTCGCACGCGCGCAAAGGTTAGACAGGGAACGCGATCTGGCTATAGTCGGCGCTCCCTTCAGCCCGACCGGAGCGCACCCTTGTCGCGACATCGCCCGAAAGCCTGCGTCCCGGAGACGCTGCCTTGAGCGATCGCCTGAAGGAGAGCCTGCGCCGGGCGGAAAGCCGGGGCGGCAGGACCTCGGTCGCCCGCCAGATCGAGAACTGGATCGCAGGCTACAACCCGATCCCGGGCGTGCCCGACGAATTCATGGATTCCGACGGCGTCGCGCGCCAGCATTGGGTCAAATTCTTCGTCGCGCTCGCCAAATACAGCGCAAAAGACCTCGCGCAGCGCTTCGAGACGGCCGACCGGCTGATTCGCGACACCGGCATGTCCTACCGGGTGTATGGCGAGACAAGCGAGCGCTCCTGGCCGCTCGGCCGCCTGCCGCTCCTTATCGACGGCGCGGAATGGGCGGGAATCGAGCGCGGCATCGCGCAGCGCGCGGAATTGTGGGATCGCGCGCTCGCCGACATCTACGGCGAGGGCCGGCTGGTCGCCGAAGGGGTTCTGCCCTCCTCCGCAGTGCTCGGCTCGCCCGATTTCATCCGGCCGTTGCACGGCGTTCGCCCGGCAGGCGGGCGCTGGCTGCGTTTCTACGCCGCCGATATCGGCCGCGGCCCGGACGGGCGCTGGTGGGTGCTCGGCGACCGCGCGCAGGCGCCCTCGGGCGCGGGCCACGCGCTCGAGAACCGGCTCGTCTCCACCCGCGTCTTCGCCAATCTCTACCGCGATCTCAACGTCGACCGTCTCGCGAGTTTTTTCCGCGAGTTTCGCGCCGGCCTCGTGGCGGCGGCGACACGCAGCGAGCCGCGCATCTGCCTGCTCACCCCCGGCCCCTACAGCCAGACCTATTACGAGCAGGCCTATCTCGCCCGCTATCTCGGCTTCCTGCTGGTGGAAGGCGGCGATCTCGTCATGCGCGACGACAAGATCCATGTCCGCACCATCGCCGGGCTCAAGCGCGCTGACGCGCTCCTGCGCCGCATCGACGCCGAATGGTGCGATCCGCTCGAACTCAACGCGGCCTCGCGGCTCGGCGTGCCGGGCCTGATGGAATCGATTCGCGCGGGCGAGGTCGTCGTGGCCAACATGCCCGGGTCCGGCCTTGTCGAGTCGCGCGCGCTGCTCGGCTACCTCGGTCACATGTCGCGCCGGTTGATGGGCGAAGACCTGCTGCTGCCGCACATCGCCACCTGGTGGTGCGGCGACCCCGCCGCCGCCCGCGACGTTCGGGACGGTTTCGACGACATGGCCATCTCCGGCGCCTTCGTCGACAATCCGCCCGGTCTGGAGAACGGCCGCACCGCCCTGCCCGCCGAACTCGACGACAAGCGCCGCGAACGCCTGCGCAAGGCCATGCAGCGCCGCGGCGTCGATTATGTCGGCCAGGAGATCGTGCGCCTGTCGACCACGCCCGCCTGGATCGACGGCGCCATCGCCCCGCGCCCCTTCACCCTGCGCGTCTACGCGGCCGCCACGCCCGACGGCTGGCATGTCATGCCCGGCGGCTTCTGCCGCATGTCCGACAATATCGACGCGCGCGCGCTCTCGATGGGCGAAGGCGTGACCTCGGCCGATGTGTGGGTGCTGCAGGACAGGCCGGTCGAGCAGACGACGCTGCTGCCGACCGGCGACAATGTCCGCATCGTGCGCCAGCTCGGCAACCTGCCGAGCCGCGCCGCCGACAATCTCTTCTGGTTCGGCCGCTATCTCGAGCGCGCCGAGGCGACGCTGCGGCTCGTGCGCTGCTATTGCACGCGCGTGACGGAAAGCGCCCCCGACGCCGCATCGAGCGCGCGCACGCGGCTCCAGGCGCTGCTGACGCCGCGCCGCGCCGAGGACGAACCGAAAGAGCCGATCACCAAGCCGCCAGCCGAGATCGCCGCCGCCGCGCTGCACGATATACGCTACGTCTCCTCCGGCGCCGCGCTGGCGCGCGCCGCGCGTGGCGCGGCCTCGATCATCCGCGAGCGCCTCTCGCAGGATATCTGGCAGATTCTCGGCGATCTCGAGCATCGCCTCAGCATCCCGCTGCCGATGACGCCGCTGCCGGAAGCCGAACTGATCGACCGCGCCGAGGGCGCGTTGCACACGTTGTCGGCGCTGTCGGGGCTCATTCAGGAAAATTTCAACCGCGTCGCCGGCTGGTCCTTCCTCGACATCGGCCGGCGCGTCGAACGCGGCATTTCCACCTGCGGGCTCGCGCGCATGTTCGCCGACCGCGACGCCACCGCGGAAAATCTCGACGTGATCCTCGATCTCATCGATTCGCAGATCACATATCGTTCGCGCTATCTCGTCGGCGTCGCGCTCGCCCCGGTGCGCGACATGGCTTTGCTCGATCCCAACAACCCGCGTTCGGTCGCCTTCCAGGTGCAGCGGATCAACGAACATCTGCAGGGCCTGCCGACCTTGCGCCAGGACGGGATGCTCGAAGCGCCCCAGCGCATCGCGCGCATGCTGGACGCCGATCTCTCCGTTGCGGAAGCCGCCAAGCTCGACAACGCAAAGATTCTGGGCTTCGAGCAGAGCCTGATGTCGCTCGCGGTCGCCGTCGAGCAGCGCTACTTCCTGCAGGGCTCGAACGCCGTGCGCGCCGAAACGCCGAAGGGTCTCGCGTGATCTACGACATCAGGCACGTCACGACCTATTCCTATGAATTTCCGGTCGCCTCCGCTTTGTGCACCCTGCGTCTGTCGCCGCGCGACGGGCGCGGCCAGCGCGTGCTCGACAGCGGCATCGAGATCGCGCCGACGCCCGTATCGCGCACCGCGCGGCCCGACTTTTTCGGCAATCTCGTGACCACCGTGCGCATCGAGGAGGCGCACCGCGAATTGCGCGTCACCTCGCTCGCCAGCATCGAGGTCAGGCGCGATCCGCAGCCGCATGCCGATCTCACGCCGGCATGGGAGGACGTGCAGCGCCAAATTGTCGACGTGCCGACGCTCGACGCGCGCTCGCCCGCCCATTTCATGTTCCCGACGAAACTCGTGCCGCTCTACGAGCCCGCGACCGACTATGCCGCCGAAAGTTTTCCGCCGGGCCGGCCGATCCTGGCCGGCGCGCTCGACCTGATGCGCCGCATCCGCAAGGATTTCCGCTACGACCCCGAAGCGACGCTGATCTCGACGCCGCTCGGCGAGGCCTTCGAGGCGCGCGGCGGCGTCTGCCAGGATTTCGCGCATATCATGATCGCCGGCTTGCGCGGCCTCGGCCTGCCCGCGGCCTATGTCAGCGGCTACATCCGCACCATCCCGCCCGAGGGCAAGCCGCGCCTCGAAGGCGCCGACGCCTCGCATGCCTGGGTCAATGTGTGGTGCGGGTCCGCCGCCGGCTGGCTCGGCCTCGATCCGACAAACGCGCTGCAGGTCAATGACGATTTCGTCGAGATCGCCTTCGGCCGCGACTATTCCGATGTCGCCCCGCTCGACGGCATCATTCTCATCTCCGGCAAGCAGACGCTGAAGGTGAGCGTCGACGTGAAGCCGGTAGGATAGTGGACCGCGAGCTGCCGTCATTGCGAGCGTAACGAATCTATCCATCCACCGGAGCTTGCTCCAGATGCGGGGATGGATTGCCGCGTCGCCGCGCTCCTCGCAATGACGGCACGCCTTGTTCCAGCGCAACAAGCAGGTTCCAACAAACACTCACACCGCCCGCGCTCCACGCCCCGCTCCCGCGCGCGACATGCCTGCGCCGTTGCACGCGCAGTTCCCCTTTTCGCGCGACAGCGTCACAATCGGCTGAGACAACAATCGTCGGGGAAACGCATCCATGCAGGTCAAGATCAAGGAAATCGCCACCGGGCTCCGCTTTCCCGAAGGCCCCGTCGCCATGCCGGACGGCTCGATCGTCCTTGTCGAGATCGCGCGCGGCACGATTTCGCGCGTCACGCCGGACGGCAAGATTCATGTGGCGGCGGAAACCGGCGGCGGCCCGAACGGCCTGGCGCTCGGGCCGGACGGCAAGATGTATGTCTGCAACAACGGCGGCTTCGAGTGGCGTGAGACGCCCGAGACCGGCCTGCGTCCGGTCGCGCAGGCGAAGGATTATTCCGGCGGGCGCATCGAGCGCGTCGATCTGTCGACCGGCAAGGTCGAACGCCTCTACGACGGGGCCGAGAACGGCAAGCTGCGCGGCCCCAACGATATCGTCTTCGACAGGACGGGCGGCTTCTGGTTCACCGATCTCGGCAAGGGCCGCGCGCGCGACATGGACCGCGGCGGGCTCTATTACGCGAAAGCCGACGGCTCCTTCATCACCGAGGCCATCTATCCGATGATGACGCCGAACGGCGTCGGCCTCTCGCCCGACGAAAAGACGCTCTATGCGGCGGAAACCCAGACCGGCCGCGTGTGGAAATGGGGCCTCGACGCGCCCGGCAAGCTCACGCCGAAAAAGACCGGCCATGCGGCAGCCGGCGGCGAACTGCTCGCGGGCGTGCCGGGCTTCCAGCTCTTCGATTCGCTCGCCGTCGACGGCGCCGGCAATGTCTGCGTGGCGACGCTGATGAACGGCGGCATCACGGTCATGTCGCCCGACGGCAAGTCGGTCGAGCATGTGCCCATGCCCGACTACATGACCACCAACATCTGCTTCGGCGGCCCGGACCTACGCACGGCCTATGTCACGCTGTCGTCGAGCGGGCGGCTGGTGTCGTTCGAATGGCCGCGGCCGGGGCTGAAGCTGAATTTTTCGTGAGGCCGGAGCATCCGCATAGCTGACGTTCGGAACGCGAAGGAAGGGCAGGAAGCCGGCGCGCCGCGATCACTTTGCTGCTGGCTGCCGCTCGTACCATCCCTTGCTCGAATTCACGATCCACACGACGGTCAGCATCACGGGAACCTCGACCAGCACTCCCACGACAGTGGCGAGCGCTGCTCCGGACTGGAATCCGAATAGCGAGATCGCGGCGGCGACAGCCAGTTCGAAGAAGTTGCTGGCGCCGATGAGCGCCGACGGTCCGGCGACGCAATGCTGTTCGCCAGCCATCCGGTTCAGCAGGTAGGCGACGCCGGCGTTGAAGTAGACCTGAATGAGGATCGGAACAGCAACCAGCGCGATGACCGCCGGCTGCCGCAGGATCTGCTCGCCCTGAAAGCCGAACAGCAGCACGAGCGTTGCGAGCAGCGCGACGAGCGACAGCGGCTGCAGTTTCCCGAGCAGGCCCGCAAGCGCCGCGTCGCCGCCCGACGCGAGCAAGCTCCGTCGCACGATCTGCGCGACGATGACCGGGACCACGATGTACAGGACCACCGAAAGGACAAGCGTGTCCCACGGCACGGCGATGGCGGACAGGCCGAGCAACAGGCCGACGATGGGCGCGAAGGCGAACACCATGATCGTGTCGTTCAGCGCCACCTGCGACAGCGTGAAATGCGGTTCGCCCTTGGTCAGATTGCTCCACACGAACACCATGGCGGTGCATGGTGCGGCGGCAAGCAGGATCAGCCCGGCGATGTAGGAATTGATCTGGTCCGCCGGCAGATACGGCCGGAAGACATGCCCGACGAAAAACCAGCCGAGCGCCGCCATCGAAAAAGGCTTTACAGCCCAGTTGATGAACAGCGTCACGCCGATGCCGCGCCAGTGTCGGCGCACTTCGCCGAGCGCGGCGAAATCGATCTTGATCAGCATCGGGATGATCATCAGCCAGATCAAGACTGCGACCGGCAGATTGACCTTGGCGATCTCGGCCGAGCCGATGGCGTGGAATGCGCCGGGCATGAGATGCCCGAGCGCGACGCCGGCGACGATGCAGATCGCGACCCAGAGGGTCAGGAAGCGTTCGAAGATCGACATCACGCGCCCGCTTTGGCGGCGCCGTCCATGCGGCTGATCTCGCGCAGGCGGTTTTGCAGGGACATTTCGTCGAGGCCTTCCAGCGGCAGCGCGACGAACGCGGCGATGCGGTTGCGCATGAAGCGGAACGCCTCGGCGAAGGCGCGTTCCTTGTCGATGTCGCTGCCTTCGACCGCCGCCGGGTCTTCGATACCCCAATGGGCGGTGATCGGGTGGCCCGGCCAGATCGGGCAGGCTTCGCCGGCCGCGCTGTCGCAAACGGTGAACACGAAATCCATCTCGGGCGCGCCGGCTGCCGCGAATTCATCCCAGCTTTTCGAGCGATAGCCGTCCGCGGGATAGCCGTAGGCGGCGAGCGTCTTCAAAGCGAATTGATTGACGACGCCCTTTGGCTGACTGCCGGCGGAGAAGGCGTTGAAACGGCCCGCGCCATCCTTGCGAAGGATCCCTTCGGCCAGCACCGAGCGCGCCGTATTGCCGGTGCAGAGAAACAGGACGTTGAAGACGCGGTCAGTCATCGGTGGAAGCCTTCGGGCAGCAGGGAGTGAGATCGGCGATCAGCGGGGCGCACACCTCCGGGCGGCCGCCGCAGCAGTCGTTGAGCAGGAACAGGATCGTTTCGCGGAAGCGCGCGAGATCGGCGCGATAGATGATCGAGCGGCTGCGGCGTTCGCCAGCGACGAGTCCGGCCTGCGCCAGCGTCCCGAGATGGGCCGACATCGTGTTCTGGGGGACGCCGATCAGGCGCGCCAGTTCGCCCGCAGGAACGCCGTCCGGTTCGCGCGCGACAAGCAGCCGGAAGGTTTGAAGCCTTGTGGGCTGGGCGAGAGCGCCCAGCGCGGTGAGAGCCGATTGGTCATCCATATATCCAGAATGACGGATATATATGACAGGCACACGACAGGAATTTCGGTCCGCCTACGGTCGATTGCCGCCGGGTGAACCCGCCTTGAAGGCGGTCGGCCCCTCCCGGCGACCCTACTTCTCCCCCACCCGCTTCACCTCCGCAAACCCCGCCGCCTCCATCGCAAGGTGCACCTTGTTCTGGAAGCTGGCGTCGTCGCCCTTCGCGATCAGCGCCGCATTGCGCGCAACCGCGTCGCACAGCGTCTCGACCCAGGGTTCTTCCGATTTCGCGAAATCGTTGAGCACGTAGGAATGGACGAGGTTCTTGTCGCCGGGATGCCCGATGCCGAGGCGGATGCGCTTGTAGTCCTTGCCCATATGGGCGTCGATCGAGCGCAGGCCGTTGTGGCCGGCAGCGCCGCCGCCGATCTTCACACGGCATTTGCCCGGCGCGAGGTCCAGTTCGTCGTGGAAGACCGCGATGTCCTCCAGCCCGATCTTGTAGAAACGCGCGGCCTCGCCGACCGCGCGGCCGGATTCGTTCATGTAGGTTTCCGGCTCGAGCAGGATGACCTTTTCGCCGCCGATCTGCCCCTCGCTGACGCGGCCCTGGAAACGCGCGCGGAACGGCGCAAAATTATGCGCGCGGGCGGTGGCGTCGAGCGCCATGAAGCCGATGTTGTGGCGGTTGCGGGCGTATTGGCGGCCGGGATTGCCGAGCCCGACGAAGAGCAGCATGGGAGCCTCCGCGCGGACGCGCGCGCCCGGCGTTTGCAAAAGAAAACCCGGCGAAACCGCTTCTCGCGATCGCGCCGGGCCTGAAACGAGGCAAGCCGGAAAGGCTTACTTCTTCTTTTCGTCCTTGGCCGGCGCGGCCTTTGCGGCGGCGGGCGCAGCCGCAGGCGCGGCGGCGGCGGGGGCCGCTTCTTCGGCCGCCGGCGGAGCGATCGTCGCGATGGTGAAGTCGCGGTCGGTGATCGTCGGCTTGCAGCCGTCCGGCAGCTTGATCGCCGAAATGTGCAGCGAATCGTTGAAGTCGAAACCGGCGAGATCCGCGGTGATGAATTCCGGGATATTGTCGGCCGGCACGAACATTTCGACCGTGTGGCGGACGATGTTGACCGAACCGCCGCGCTTGATGCCGGGCGCCGTTTCAACGTTGACGAAACGCACGGGCACATCGACGCGCAGGCGCGAACCGGGCTTCAGGCGCAGGAAGTCGACGTGCTGCACCGTGTCCTTGACGGGGTCGAGCTGGTAGTCGCGCGGAATGGCGCGCTCTTTCTTGCCGTCGACGTCGATCTCGAAGATCGTCGTGAGGAAGTGCCCGGCGTAGATGATCTGGGTGGCGGTCTTGCGGTCCAGCGAAATCGGCTGCGGCGCGTCGCCGCCGCCGTAGATCACTGCGGGAATGCGGCCTTCTCGGCGTACGCTGCGGGCGGCCCCCTTGCCAGTCCCGCTGCGGACCGAGGCCGCGAGAATCTTCGTCTCGGCCATGGTTCAGTCCTTCAGTTGCACGCATAGGCCCGCAAAAGTTGCAGACCTTTCGGACAAGCCTATGCGCAGAAAAGCGCCCTTGCCTCCAGGGGTGTCGGAAACGGGCGCGCGCGGCTTATAGGCGAAAGGGAAGGCAGGGGCAACCGCCCCGGCTCATCCCAGAAACGCCTCCCGCTCTTCTTTCGGCATCTTGAAGGCGTTCGCCTCGGCCGGAAACGCGCCGGACTTCACGTCCGACACATAGGAAGCGGCGGCCTGCTTCATCGCCGCGCCGACCTCGGCGTAGCGCTTGTTGTGCTTGAAATTGGCGTCGGTGAAACCGAGCACGTCGACAATGACAAGCACCTGCCCGTCCGTCTTACGCCCGCCGCCGATGCCGATGGTGGGCGCCTTGATCGCCTTGGTGACAACGTCCGCCACGTCCTCCGGGATCACCTCCAGCACCAGCATGTCCATGCCGGCCTCGTCCACGGCTTTCGAATCCTCCACCAGCTTGCGGGCCTCGGCGGCGGTCTTGCCCTTCAGCCGCTTTTCCTCATGGTTCTGCGGCTCGAGGCCGAGATGGCAGCAGACCGCGATCCCCGCGCCCTTGATGGCGCGCACGATCTCCGGCAGAGGCCCCTCGAACTTCACCATGTCCGCGCCGGCCTCGATCAGGATTTTCGCATTGGCGACAGCCTCCTGCGGCGTGCGGTAGGTCTGCCAGGGCAGGTCGGAAACCAGATAAATGTCCGGCGCGCCGCGCCGCACGGCGCGCGTGTGATGGGCGATGTCGGCAAGCTGCACCTCGCGCTCGCTCGCATAACCCAGCATGTTGGTGCCGACGCTGTCGCCCACCAGGATGATGTCGACGCCCGCCGCCGCCTGCGCCCGAGCGGTTGGGGCGTCATAGGCCGTCAGCATGGCGATTTTCTCACCCTTGCGCTTCATCTCGAAAAACCTGGCGGCGCTGCGCATATTTCTCATCCCCTGGCCTGTTGAAAGCGGGGACGGCCACCGCCCGCGCGTTGCGCCTGTTATATAGAGACTGCGCAATCGTTGCGCGAAAAGGGACCATGCGTTTTCCGCCGAGCTTCCTCGACGAGATCCGGGCCCGCCTGCCCATGTCGCAGGTGGCGGGCAAGCGCGTGCGCCTGAAGAAGGAAGGCCGCGAATGGCGTGGCCTCTCGCCCTTCACGGCGGAGAAGACGCCCTCCTTCTACGTCAACGACCAGAAGGCGCGATTTTTCGATTTCTCGGCCGGCAAGAACGGCAACATTTTCGATTTCGTCATGGAGACGGAAGGCGTCAGCTTTCCCGAGGCGGTGGAGCGGCTCGCCGCCGACGCCGGTCTCGCCCTGCCGAAGATGACGGCGGAGGAGGAAGCCCGCGAAGCCCGCCGCGCCTCGACCCACGAGGCGCTGGAACTGGCCGCCCGCTGGTTCGAGACACAGCTCCAGTCGGCCGAAGGCGCCCGCGCGCGCGGCTATCTCGCCGACCGCGGCCTCGGCCCGGCGCTGCAGAAGGAATTCCGGCTCGGCTACGCGCCGCGCGAGAAATTCGCGCTGCGCGACTATCTCGCCGGCAAGGACGTCGACGGCCCCACCATGATCGAGGCGGGCCTGCTGGTGCATGGCGAGGACATAGCCGTGCCCTACGACCGCTTCCGCGACCGCGTGATTTTCCCCATCGCCGACCGCGCCGGCCGCGTCATCGCCTTCGGCGGCCGCGCTCTGGATAAGGAAGCGCAGGCCAAATACCTCAATTCCCCGGAGACGCCCCTCTTCCACAAGGGCCAGTGCCTCTACAACCACCACCGGGCGCGGGCGGCCGCCCACAAGTCGAACCGCGTCATCGCGGTCGAGGGTTATGTCGACGTCATCGCCATGCACACCGCTGGCTTTGCCGACACGGTCGCGCCGCTCGGCACGGCGCTCACGCCCGAGCAGGTCCAGCTTCTCTGGGGCATGGCGGAGGAGCCTATCCTGTGCTTCGACGGCGACCGCGCCGGCCGCAAGGCCGCGTTTCGCGCCATCGAGACCGCCCTGCCCCTGATCGGCCCCGGCCGCTCGCTGCGCTTCGCGTTCCTGCCCGACGGGCAGGACCCCGACGATCTCGTCCGCTCGGAAGGCACAGCGGCCGTCGAGCGGGTTATTTCCGAGGCGAGGCCGCTGGTCGACGTGCTCTGGCAGCGCGAGCTGGAGGCCCAGCCGCTGGATACGCCGGAGCGCCGCGCCTCCTTCGAATCCCGCGCATTCCAGGCTCTGCAGTCGATCGGCGACGAAAATCTCCGCCGGCACTACCGCGAGGAATTCTCCGCCCGGGTCTCCGCCCTGTTCGGCCGCGACCGCGCGCGCAGCGAGGGCCGGCGCTGGGAGCCCCGTGCGCGCGGCGGCGGTTTTTCCGGCCAGAGCGCCCCAGGCTGGCGGCGCGAGTCTGCGCCGCTCACCGT
>JASGFP010000012.1:0-44700 GCA_047605445.1 Rhodoblastus sp. | reverse complement strand
CCGGCGCCGCCGATGGCCGCAAACAACCGCTCCGGCGCGCTGGCGAAAGAGGTGAGCGCATCGGCGTCGAGCACGCTCGCGCGGGGCGCCTCGCCCGGCGCAAGCGCCATCTCGACCATCGCGCAGCTCGCCTCGCCGAGGCCGAGCCCCGGCCCGAGCGCGACCGCGTTCTTGCGCGGATCGGCCAGGAGTTCGGCGAGCCCGCGCGGGCCGTCGCTGCGCCGGACCATGATCGCGGTCGTTGCGATTGCATTGACGATCAGCGAGTCGGACGGCGAGGCGAGCGTGACGAGCCCCGCCCCCGCCCGCAGTGCGCCGCGCGCAGCGAGACGCGCCGCGCCGGTCGATGAAATCCCGCCGGATACGACGACCGCGTGGCCACGCGCATATTTATGCGCGTCCATGCGCGGCGTCGGCAATGCGGCGCGCCACAATGCGGGCGTGTTGTGGAAGGCGACTGGCGCGATTTCCGTCAGCACACGATCGCCGATGCCGATGTCGGCGCACGTTACAACGCCGCACAGGACGCGGCCGGGCAGAAGCAGATGCGCGGGCTTGAGACGGAAAAAAGTGACGGTCTCATCCGCCTCGATCGCCGCGCCGCGCACGGCGCCGCTCGTTCCGTCGAGGCCCGAGGGAACATCGACCGCCAGCACGCAGCCGCCACGCGCGCGCCGCCAGGCGTTGACGCGCTCGACGAGCGCGCGCGCCGCGCCGTCGAGATCGCGTGCGAGGCCGGCGCCGAACAGCGCGTCGATCACGAGATCGGCCTGTTCTATGTCGAAGAGGTCGAGCGGCGAGGCGTCGCGGTTCCACAATTCGAAAGCCCAGGCGGCGTCGCCTTTCAGCGCGCGTGGATCGCCGAGCGTGCGCGCCTCCACGTCAAAGCCCATTTCAAGCAAGGCGTGCGCGGCGACATAGCCGTCGCCGCCATTGTTTCCGGGCCCGCACAGAACTTCGATTTTCGTCCCGCCGCGCCGGCGGATGAGATGGCCGGCGCGATCGGCGACCGCGCGGCCTGCCGCCTCCATCAGCGCGACGCCCTTCACGCCGGAGCGAATAGTCAGGCGGTCGGCTTCCGCCATCTGGGCCGTTGTGAGCAGTTCGGTCTTCATGCGCGCATGTTGCATTGTCCGCCCGCTACAGTCGTCGTTCACGCACGAACGGTCAACGATGCTGTGGCGCGCCCGCAACAACGCAATTTGCCCGCGCCGTTGCAACGTCTTTCGTCTTGACAGAAATCGAAGCCGGGCGGAGCATGATCTCAATGCAATCGTTGATCTTGCGAGTGCGTGCGCCTCGGAAGACAGCGGTATCGGCGGGCTTTCGAGAGAGCCTGGCCGCGCAGTCGAGTGGGGACGGCAGGTTCTCGTTCAACAGCGAAGAGCAGGAGATGACTCCACCGGACAAGGATGCGTGACTCCTTGGCATGCAGGAGTCGCCGCGATGCGCCGGGGGCGCGATATCAGCCTCCGTCGTCTTCGGACAATTGATGGAAATATCGGCTGATAGAAATATCGGCAATCGACATAGCGGGAGAGCGTCGCTTCGCGGCGTTCGTCTCGCAACCTGACTGGTCAATCCAGACATTTTCGCAATATCGCGAAACAGAGGGCCCCGCGACGCATGACGCGCCGGGGCCCGTTTCGCGCGTCGCCTCAGCCCCAGACCTTCCGCGCCGTTTCCATCATCACGTCGATCTTGCGCCATTGCGCGTCCACGCTCAGCGCATTGCCGCCGATGCCCGAGGCGAAGCCGCATTGCGGCGAGAGGGCGATCTGGTCGAGCGGGCAGAAGCGCGCGGCCGCGTCGATGCGGCGGCGCAGGCCATCGACCGTTTCCATCTCGCCGCTCTTGGTGGTGATGAGGCCGAGCACGACGACGGTCCCCTTGCGCACGAAACGCAGCGGGTCGAAGGCGCCGGCGCGTTCGCTGTCGTATTCGAGCAGAAGACGATCGTAATTCAGCCCGCCGAACACGGCTTCGGCTATGGCGTCGTAGTGGCCTTCGCGGTGCCACATGCTGGCTCGATTGCCGCGGCAGATGTGCAGCCCGAAAACCGCCCTGCCCTGCGATCCTGAGATCACCGCATTGTCGGCGTCGATCGCCGCCTTCAGGTTCTTCAGCGGATCCTCGCCGCGCGATTCCATACGCTGCAGCGTCGCGGGATCGACGTAGCCGGTGAAGCTCGGCTCGTCGATCTGGACATAGCTGCAGCCGGCTTCCACCAGTTCCTCCACCATCCGGCGCTGGATGGCGACGACATCGGCGAGGAACGACGCGCTGTCGGCGTAATGCGGCGCGGATTTTGGAATGTCGCACATCTGGCGGACCCGATCCGGCCCCATGAGCGTGATTTTTGCCGGCCGCCTGGCCACGCCCCGGAGAAAATCATACTCGCGCTTCGGAAAGCTTTCCTCGAGCACAATCTTTCCCGTGGCGGGAACCTTGAAGGATTCCACGGCGTCCGCGCCGCGCTGCAGCGGCTGCTCGCCGGCGCCCACGTTATCGGGAAACTGCAGGAAGTTGCGCCAGGCGCCTTCCCAGAGGTCCCAGCCCGAGACGCGCGAAAAACTGACCTGCCAGTTCAGGCGGCGATATTCGCCATCTGTCACGACGGGCAGGCCGTGGTCCTCCTGTTCGGCCACGATTGCGCGGATGGCCTCATCCTGCGCAGCGAGGAGCGCGGCATCGTCGATCTGGCCGCGCGCGCGGCGCAGAAAGGCGGCTTTCAACTCCTCCGGCCGCAGCAGGCTGCCGACATGATCGACGCGCGTATCCCGCGCGAACCCCTGCGCCTTGCTCATGCCGCCCTCCCATTGCGCCGGCCTTTCCCCGCGCCCGGGGCGCGTCTAGGATTGTCCGATCGGACTATCCGACAACATAATCCAGACGGAAACGCTCATGGCAATGACCGCGGACAAGACCGCCGAACTCGGTTTCGACCCCGACGCGCTGCGCGAGAAATATCGCGAAGAGCGCGACCGGCGTCTGCGCGGCGACGGCAACGCGCAATATGTCGAAATCGCCGGCGATTACGCGCGCTATCTCGAAGATCCGTTCGCGCCGACAGATTTTTCGCGCGACCCGATCGAGAAGGAGGTCGACCTCGTCTGCTTCGGCGGCGGCTTCTCCGGCCTGCTGACCGGCGCGCGCCTGCGCGAAAAAGGCATCGATGATTTTCTGATCATCGAGAAGGGCGCAGACTTCGGCGGCACCTGGTACTGGAACCGCTATCCGGGCGCGGCCTGCGATACGGAGAGCTACATCTACATGCCGCTGCTGGAGGAGACCGGCTACATGCCGGCCGCCAAATACGCGAAAGCGCCGGAACTGTTCGAGCATTCGCGCCGCATCGGCCGCCATTACAAGCTCTACGACAATGCGCTGTTCCAGACCGAAGCGAAGGATGCGCGCTGGGACGCGGGGTCTGCGCGCTGGATCGTGACCACCAATCGCGGCGATACGATCCGCGCGCGATTCATCGTCGTCGCGGGCGGTCTGCTGCACCGGCCAAAACTGCCGGGCATTCCGGGCGTCGAGACGTTCAAGGGCCACAGCTTCCACACGAGCCGCTGGGACTACGCCTACACGGGCGGCGATTCCGCGGGGAACATGACCGGTCTCGCCGACAAGGTCGTCGGCATCATCGGCACCGGCGCCACGGCCGTGCAATGCGTCCCGCATCTGGGCGCGAGCGCGAAGGAGCTCTTCGTCTTCCAGCGCACGCCCTCCTCTGTCGACGTGCGCAACGACCGGCCGACCGATCCCGCGTGGGCGCAATCGCTGCAGCCCGGCTGGCAGAAAGCCCGCACCGACAATTTCTCCGCCGTCGTCTCCGGCGAGGAATTCGATGAGGACATGGTCGCCGACGGGTGGACCGACCTCATCGGCAACATCCTGCTGCTGGCGCGCCGCAAGGAGCGCGCCGGCGAGAGGGTCGAGGACCCGCAGACGCTGATCCAGATCGCCGACTATCAGAAGATGGAGCGGGTGCGCGCGCGCGTCGACGAAATCGTCAAGGACAAGGCGACAGCGGATGCGTTGAAGCCGTGGTACGACCAGTTCTGCAAACGGCCGTGCTTCCACGATCAATATCTGCAAACGTTCAATCGTCCGAACGTCCACCTGGTCGATACATCCGGCAAGGGCGTGGAGCGCATCACCGAGAACGGCGTCGTCGTAGCGGGTAAGGAGTACAAGCTCGACTGCCTGATCTATTCGACGGGCTTCGAGGTCGGCACCGATTATTCGCGCCGTATCGGCATGACGATCACGGGCCGCGACGGGCTGACGCTGACGAAAAAATTCGAGAAGGGCGCGGAAACGCTGCACGGCGTTTTCTCGCACGGCTTCCCCAACATGTTTTTGATCCAGACCGCGCAGGGCGGCTATAGCGCGAACTTCCAGCACATGCTGGCCGAGACCGCCAAGCACATCGCCTTCGTCGCCAGCGAGGCGCTGAAGAACGATTTTCGCACGCTGGAGCCGCAGGCGCAGGCGGAAGCCGAGTGGGTGAAGAGCATCGTGCGCATGAGCGGTTTTCGCGCGCCATTTCTCAAGGAATGCACGCCCGGCTATTACAACAATGAAGGCCAGCCGAACGAGACGACCGCGAAGAACGGTTCCTATCTGAAGGGCCCGAACGCTTTCGTACGGCTGCTCGAGGGGTGGCGTGCGGAAGGAACGATGCGCGGACTGGCGGTCACGCGCTGATGGACGCGGACGCGCCCAGCCAGGCGAGCGATCTGCTCTATCAAGCCTGGATGAGGGGCGAGGTTGTCGAAGACCTGCCCTTTTCCATCCGCCCGCAATCGCGCGCGGAAGGCTACGCCGTGCAGGCGCTGCTGGAGAAGCGCTTCTCCGCGCCGCTGTGGGGCTGGAAGATCGCGGCGACCAGTATCGCCGGCCAGAAGCACATCGGAGTCGACGGTCCCCTCGCCGGCCGCATCTTCGCTGAGCGCGTGCTGGCGCCGGGCGCGACCGTGCCGGCGGGCGCCAATCGCATGAAGGTCGCTGAAGTCGAATTCGCCTTCCGCATGGCGCAAGATCTCAAGCCGCGCGACAGGGCCTATTCGGTGGAGGAGACGCTCGCCGCGGTCGGCTCGCTGCATGTCGGGATCGAGATTCCGGATTCGCGTTACACGGATTTCGTCACCGCGGGCGGGCCGCAACTCATCGCCGACAACGCCTGCGCGCACTGGTTCGTGTGCGGCCATGCGACGACCGCCGACTGGCGGTCGATCGACCTTGCCGCCCACAAGGTGCGCGGCATCGTGGAAGGCCGCTACGAACGCGACGGCGTCGGCTCGAACTGCCTCGGCGACCCGCGCGCGGCGCTCGCGTGGATCGCCAATGAACTCTCGGGCATCGGCGTGATGCTCGCCGCCGGTCAGACCGTGACGACCGGCACCTGCGTCATCCCGCTGGAAATCGAGCCGGGCGACGTGGTGACGGGCGACCTCGGGGAGATCGGCGTCGTGACGGTCCGCTTCCCGAAGTAGACGCGCGCCGCCTGTTGCCTTGCCGCCGTTTTCGGCTAATTTTGCGGCGCAACAAACGGAGCCGCAGATGAAATCGCCGCGCAAATTCTACGAGCCGCTCGCCATCGGGGCGCCCGCGCCCTATCGCGACCTGCCCGTGCGCGTGGAGCGCATGATCCATTTCGTGCCGGCGCATCTGGAAAAAGTGCGCGCCAAGGCCGGCGACATGGCCAAGACCGTCGATGTCATCCTGGGCAATCTCGAAGACGCCATTCCCGCCGACGCGAAGGAAGCAGCGCGCGCGGGTTTCATCGAGATGGGCCAGAAGTTCGATTTCGGCGACACCGGCCTGTGGACGCGCGTGAACTGCCTGAACTCGCCGTGGGCGCTGGACGATATTTCGCAGATCGTCGCGGCCATCGGCGACAAGCTCGACGTCATCATGCTGCCCAAGGTCGAGGGCCCCTGGGACATTCATTATCTCGACCAGCTGCTCGCGCAGCTCGAAGCGCGCCATGGCGTGAAAAAGCCGATCATGATCCACGCCATCCTCGAGACGGCGGAAGGCGTGAAGAACGTCGAGCAGATCGCGCTCGCCTCGCCACGCATGCACGGCATGAGCCTCGGCCCCGCCGATCTCGCAGCCTCGCGCGCCATGAAGACGACGCGCGTCGGCGGCGGCCATCCCGAGTACAAGGTCATCTCCGATCCTGCGGAAGGTCAGGCGCGCGTCAGCGTGCAGCAGGATCTCTGGCACTACACGATCGCCAAGATGGTCGACGCCTGCCAGTCGGCGGGCATCAAGAGTTTTTACGGGCCGTTCGGCGACATCGCCGACGAAGCAGCGTGCGAGGTTCAGTTCCGCAACGCCTTTCTCATGGGCTGCGCCGGCGCGTGGTCGCTGCATCCTTCCCAGGTCGCCATCGCCAAGCGCGTCTTCTCGCCGGACGCGAAAGAAGTCGCCTTCGCCAAGCGGATTCTGGAAGCCATGCCGGACGGTTCGGGCGTGGTGATGATCGACGGCAAGATGCAGGACGACGCGACCTGGAAACAGGCCAAGGTCATCGTCGATCTCGCGAAGCAGGTCGCGGGCAAGGACGCAGAATACAAGGCGCTCTACGGCTTCTGAGCGCGCTGCTGGCATGTCACGGAATTGACAAGCTCGGGCGTCGGCACTAGCTCAGGGCGCAACCAGCTTGAGGGGCCAGGGCCTGCGTTCATGGGCAGCGACCGCGAGAGAAATGCGAAATTCGGGATCGGGCAGGTGGTCAAACACCGGCGCTATCCGTTTCGCGGCGTCATCTACGATGTCGACCCGGTCTTCGGGAATACCGAGGAATGGTGGCTCGCCATCCCCGAGGAAGTGCGCCCGCGCAAGGACCAGCCATTCTACCACCTGTTCGCGGAAAACGCCGAAACGGAATATGTCGCCTATGTCTCCGAGCAGAACCTGCTGCCGGATAATTCAGGCGAGCCGATCCGCCATCCGCAGGTCGACGAAATCTTCACGCGCACCGACCGGGGCGATTACCGGCTGAAGCCCGGCCGGCAGCACTGACTTGTTCAAGGCGCTCGTCGCGATCGGCCTTCTGCTGCTCGTTGGCGCGCCTGTCGTCGCGCTGCGGCCCGTCTGAGTTCCCTTGTCGGATGAAGACCTGAAATCCTTCAACTCGCCGATCGAAGCACGGACCGACCGGGATTTCTGGGTCAAGATATTCCAGAAGCGCGGCGACCGCTGGTTCCATTGCAAGACGTTGATTTCGCGCCAGGGCTTCTCCTGACCGCCCAAACAAAAAAGGCGCGGGCCAGGCCCGCGCCTTTCAAACAGGTGTGAGTGGGCTTACTGCTTCGGAGCAGCGGGAGCCGCCGGCGCAGCCGGGGCCGGAGCCGCGCCGCCCGGAGCGGCAGCGCCGCCGCCCTGGCTCTCGAGCTTCTTGCGCTCTTCCTCGGCTTTCTTCTGCAGCTGTTCCTGCAGCTTCTTCTGCTGCTCTTCCAGCACCTTCGGGTCGATCGCCGGGCCGTCGTAGGCCTTGCCGAAACCGTCCAGAGGCACGTTGAAGGCGACTTCGGCGCCGACGCCGTTGCGCACCTGCACATGCAGCGCCGTGCCCTTTTTCAAGCTGTCGACCGTGGACTGCTTGACCTTCGCTTCGGCAAAGCAGCCGTTCGGGAAGCAGATTTCGAACGAACCTTCGATGGTTGCGCCCTTGTCGATGGTGAAGCGGAAGCCCGGGCGCAGCATCAGGCCGATCGGCATGAGGAAGCGCACGATCTTGCTCTCTTCGCCCTTCACGTCATAGACGGCGACGGCGAGCACCGGCGGCTGATCGGCCTGGGTGCCGAAGTCGCGCGTTGTGTAGCAGACTTCCTTGCCGGCGGACTGATCCTTGCCGCAGACCTTGGTCCATTCGGCCTGCGCCGACTTGAGATCGACGACCATCGGACCCTGCTGCGGCTGGCCGGCCGGCGCGGCCGGCTGGGCCTGCGCGGGCGCAGCCGGCTTCTGGGCAGGCTTGCTCTGGGCGAACGCGCTCCCGGCGAAAGCGATCGTCCCGGCGACGACAGCCGCGCCGAAAAGCTTCGTTTTGGACGGCATCAAACTTCCCTTTCAGTGAAACTCGTTTGGGCGGCGTCGCTCTGGAGGAGCGAACACGAGGAACCCCGCCGCGCGCGGGGTCGTCCCGCCTGCCCCGCGTCGAAGCGCCCCCGCGCTCATCACTCTCTATTGCGGCGACATAGTGACGGCGCCCTCATACGCGTTTTGTTGTGGCAAAGCCAGCGCCTATTGCGGGCGCTCGCCCTGACGCCGCCGCGCGGCTCGCCTAGACTGCGCCGATGACTCAGACGATTCGGCAGGTTACGGGGCTGACGCGCCGAAGCGCCATCGGCGCCTTTGCGGCTGCGCCGGTCCTGCTTGCCCAGAGCTCGCACGCGCAGGAGGCGTCCCGCGTCTCGCACGGCATAGCCATGCATGGCGCGCCGGCGCTGCCGGCCGATTTCCGACATTTCCCCTATGTGAACCCGAATGCGCGCAAGGGCGGACGCCTCTCCGTCGCCTTTCAGGGCACGTTCGACGGGCTCAACCCCTACAATCTGCGCGCGGGCTCGGCGGCGCAGGGGCTCGCCGGGAATGTCTTCCAGACGCTGATGACGCGTTCGCTCGACGAGCCTTTCACGCTCTATGGGCTGATCGCCCAATCCATCGAAACCGACGAGGCGCGCAGCCATGTCGTTTTCCACATCGACGCCCGCGCGAAATTTTCCGATGGCGCGCCGATCACCGCCGAAGACATCCTTTTCACTTTCGATCTGCTCAAAACGCGCGGACGGCCGCAGCAGCGCATCGCCTATGCGCTCGTGCGGTCGATCGTCGCACAGGACGAGCGGACCGTGCGCTACGACCTGACTGGCGCCGACGACCGCGAACTGCCGCTGACGCTGGCGCTGATGCCGGTGCTGCCGAAGCACAAGACCAACGTCGAACGTTTCTCCGATTCGTCGCTGGACATTCCCATCGGTTCGGGACCGTATCGCATCGCCTCGATCAAGCCCGGCGAGGAGATGATCCTCAAGCGCAATCCCGACTATTGGGGACGCGATCTGCCCGCATCCCGCGGCCTCTACAATTTCGACGACATCGTCATCAGCTATTATCGCGACGCGAATTCGATGTTCGAGAGTTTCAAGGCCGGCCTTCTCGACTATCGCGTGGAGAGCAATCCGACGCGCTGGAAGACCGGCTACAATTTTCCCGCCGTGCGCGACGGCCGCGTGAAGAAGGAGGAGTTGCGCGTCGGCACGCCGCGCGGCATGGAGGGCTTCGCCTTCAACACGCGCAAGCCGCTGTTCCAAGACGTGCGCGTGCGCGAGGCGCTTGCGATCATGTTCGACTTCGAATGGATCAACCACAATCTGTTCGACGATCTCTATACGCGCACCATCAGCTTCTTCGACAATTCCGATCTCGGCGCCACCGGCAAGCCAGCGAGCCCGCAGGAACGCGCATTGCTCGCGCCTTACCCGGGCGCCGTGCGCGACGACATCATGGAGGGGCGCTGGCGTCCCTACGTCGCCGATGGCTCCGGGCGGGACCGGAAGCAGGCGCGCACCGCGCTCGATCTGATGGCGCAGGCAGGCTGGAATGTCGTTCGCGGCGACCTCCAGAAGAACGGCGAGGATTTCGAGTTCGAGATCATGGTCGCCGACCGCAATCAGGAACGGCTCGCGCTCAATTACGCCTCCTCGCTGAAGCGGATCGGCGTCGATGCGCGCGTGCGCACGGTGGACGAGGTGCAATACCAGCGCCGCCGCCAGCGGTTCGATTTCGACATGATGCTGGGCACATGGGTCGCCTCGGCCTCGCCCGGCAACGAGCAGCGCATGCGTTGGGGCTCGTCGAGCGCCACGCAGGAGGCCTCGTTCAATCTTTCCGGCGCATCCTCGCCCGCAATCGACGCGCTGATCGCCACGATGCTGGCGGCGCATACGCGCGAGGAATTCGTCACCGCCGTGCGCGCCTACGATCGCGTGTTGCTGTCGGGCTTCTACATCGTGCCGCTGTTCCACACGGTCTATCAGTGGGACGCGCACTGGACGCGGATCGAAAGGCCGGAAGCGCTGCCGCGCTGGGCGGCGCCGCTGTTTGCCGCGACGCTCGACACGTGGTGGAGCGCGGCGACATGAATGCGGCGGCAGGCACGATGAGCAGCGGCCATCCGCTCGCAGCCTTCGGGCTCGATACGGTGGCGCGCGGCGCAGCGCGCCTTCGCTCCGATCGCATCGCTTTCGCGGAGGCGGGACCGGGGGCCGATACGGCGCCTGCGGCCTATGGCGAATTCGATCGCATGTCGCTCGCCTTCAGCGCGCATGCGCGCGCCTGCGGCCTGACGCCCGGCGAGCGCGTGCTCATCGTCGGCGTGGCGCGGATCGGCGTGGCGGTCGCAATCCTCGGCGCGATCGGCGCGGGTCTCGAGCCGATCGTGGCCCCGGCGCATCTGCCGCCGGCCGCGCTCGCCTATCTCGCGCAGTCGACAGGGGCCGTGGCGGTCGTCGGCCCGACGCATTTCGGCGATTTCGACGCCGAGGCGGCCATGCTGCAAGTCGCCGCCACCGCGCCGGGCGTGCGGCTGGTCGGGTCGCTCGGGCCCGGCGTCAGCGATGGCGCCGTCGACTTTTCACCGGCGGGCCTGCCCGACCCCGTCGACGCCTCTGCGCTGGGCGCGCAGTCTGCGCCGCCGCCGTGCATCGGCCTCGTGCCGGCGCCCGAGCAGAAGGCGCCGCGCGTCGTCTTCGTCCCGCAATCCGACATCGTGGCGGCGGCGCTCGATTTTGCATCCCGTCTCCGGCTCAACGCCGAGCGCCCGATCCTGTCGACATTGTCGCCCGCAAGCCTCGCCGGGCTCGCCTGCGGCCCGGTCGCCGCATTGCTGGTCGGCGCGCCGCTCATCTGGTTCGGCCCGTTCGACGCGCAGGGTTTCGTCGCGGCGCTGGACGAGGCCGGCCCCTGCCATCTCGTCGCGCCCGCATCGATCGCCCCCGATCTCGCCGCCGCCGGGCTGATCGCGTCGGGACGGCTTGAGAGCCTCTCGCTGTCGACGCGCGCCGCCGCGCCTGCCGCGCCCAGGATCGGGGCGGCCTGCCCGGTCGCCCTGCTCGCCGGCGACGACGACGGCAGACTGTCGATTTTGCTCGCGGGCGCTTGAAACGACAGGCCTGTCGCCACATTCTCCGTGCCCACGCCGGAGATCGTCATGACCGAACAGCAGCGCCGCAGCATCGCCATCGACATCGTTTCCGACGCTGTCTGCCCGTGGTGCTACATCGGCAAGCGCAACCTCGAGGCGGCGCTTGCCGATATGCCCGAGCTCGACGTCGAGGTGCGCTGGCGGCCCTACCAGCTCGATGCGACGATTCCGGACGAAGGCATCGACCGCAAGGCCTATCTGCAGCGCAAGTTCGGCGCGCGGGTCGATGAAATCTACGGGCGCGTGAAGGATGCTGGCGCCGCCGCCGGCATCCCCTTCGCCTTCGAGGACATCGAACGCTCGCCCAACACGCTCGACGCCCATCGCCTGATCCGCTGGGCGGCTTCGGCCGGCGCTCAGGACGCGATCGTCGAGCGGCTGTTCCGCGACTTCTTCATCGCGGGCAAGGACATCGGCGATCGCGCCGTGCTGATCGAGGCGGCGCGCGATTGCGGGATGGATCCGGCCATCGTTGCGGAACTTCTCGCCGGCGACGCTGACAAGGAGAGCGTGCGCGAGGAAATCGCGTCGGCGCAGCACATCGGCGTGACCGGCGTGCCCTGCTTCATCCTCGACGGCAAATTCGCCCTGCCCGGCGCGCAGCCGCCGGACGTGATCAAACGCGCCATCGGCAAGGCCATGGAGAAATCCGGCGAGGCGCGGGCATAAAGGCGCCGACCGTCTATTTTCCGAACAGTCGCGCATCGAACGCGACCGGCTTCTCTGAACCGGCGGAAATCAGTATCGACGCGTTTTCGTGACCCGCGTATGCGCCCGCCCTGCGCACGACGCACCAGAACAGCAATCCTACCGCCAGCGGCGCCAAGGGAACGCCGATCGCGAAAGCCAGCACGCGCGAAAAGGCCGGCAGCGCGAAGGCGAGGACGAGGACCGATTTTTCCCAGGGCAGGAAGCCGGTCTTCACGCCCTGCGCCGTCGCCCAGGCGAGCGGAATGGCGAGCAGCGCGAGGTCGTAGTCGAGAAAATACGGGCTCGTGAGCGCGGCGGCGGTTGCGACCAGCGCGCCGATGGCTTCGCCGGAGAGCTCCCTGCGCGCGAGATAGAGCAGAATGCCGATCACGCCGAGCGCGACGGCGCCCTGGGCGAAATAGGCGAGGTCCGCGCCGCCGCCGAGCAGGCGCACGGCGCCGAAGACGCTCTGCAATTTCTCCACATCCATCATCTTGTCGTCGAGCACCGCCTTGGCGGCCGGCGCGGACGCGATGAACGCCTTCCATGCGTCGAGCCCGAAGGCGGCGAGCGAGACGAGCGCCAGCGCGCAGGCCGTGACCGCCGCGGCCGCGAAAGCCCGCCAGCGGCCGGCTGCCAGCAGCATGAGCGGCGCGACCACCGCCAGATGCGGCTTGAAGGCGAGCAGACCGAGCAGGACGCCGGCGACCGCCGGACGGAGGTCCAGACAGAGCGCCGCCGCGCCGAGAATGGCGGTGGTCAGCAGCGCGTTCTGGCCGTGGCCGACCGAGACGAAAACGGCGGGAAAGGCGAGTACGGGCACGAGACCGACGACGCCCTGCCCGATGCGGCGGACTACAGCCTGATAGGCATAAGCCGTGCTCACGACCCAGATGGCCAGCGCGGTGAGATAGGGGAGCGCCGCCAGCGGATAGCAGATGAGCAGATAAATTGGCGGATAGAAGAAGGGATAGAAGCCGGTCTGCGGGCCGAATTCCTGCTTCTGCACGGCATATTGCCGCGCCATGTCATAGGCGGCGGCAGGATCTCCCATCAGCGCCAGCTTCGAGGCCGACCAGAAGTTGGAGAAGTCCGTGCCGATGGGCTCGCCACGCGAATCGACTGCGCCATGCGCGGTCAGCACGAGGCCGAGCAACGCGAGAAGGACGACGCCCGCTACGATTCGCGGATAGGCGCGGGCGCGGGGCGCGTCCAGCCAGTCGGCGTCCCGCAGGCGGGCGAGCAATGTCGAAGTCACGCAAACCTCCGAAAGCGCTGCATTTTCCCCGATTCGGGTGAACTGCCCGTAAATCGGGCTCGACGCGCGTTGAATTCCGCCCTACAAAATCCATGTTGCAGTGCACAATACATTTTCATCATTGAATAGAAAGGTAGTTCGATGGGGCTACTCGATCACGCGATCAATGCTCTGGGGCGAGCCGGCGGACGGTCCGGCTCCGATCTGTCGCTCGCGCTTCAAGGCGGCGGCTCCTATGGCGCTTTCACGTGGGGCGTGCTGGACCGGCTTCTGGAAGAGCCCGATCTGCGCTTCGACGCCATCAGCGGCGCGAGCGCAGGCGCGGTGAATGCGGCGCTGATGGCGTCAGGCCTCGCAGAAGGCGGGCGCGAGGGGGCGCGCGAAAAGCTCCGGAAATTCTGGAAACGGATGAGCGCGGCCTCATCGTTCCTGCCGATGACCGCCTTGCCGCCCGGCATGGAGGCGCTGGCGCAGACGCTGTCGCCCTACCAGTTCAATCCGTTCGATCTCAACCCGCTGCGCCGCGCGCTCGAAGGCGAGATCGATTTCGATGTGCTGCGCTCAGCCGACGGCCCGCGCCTGCTGATCGCCACGACGCGCGTTTCCGACGGCGCCCTGCGCATTTTCCGCAACGAGGAACTCACGGTCGATACGATCCTGGCGTCGGCCTGCCTGCCGCTGATCCACCGCACGGTCGAGATCGATGGCGAAGGCTATTGGGACGGCGGCTATTCGGCCAATCCGCCGCTGGTGCAGCTCGTACACGAATCCGATGCGCTGGACGTGCTGATCGTGCAGGTGACGCCGGCGCGCGGCAAAGGCGTTCCGACCAACCGCAGCGACATCGTCAAGCGGCTCGACAATATCGCCTTCAACGCCACGCTCAACGCGGAACTCGAGGCGCTGCGGCTCGCCGCCAGCCTGCGCGCGACGCCGAAACTGCGCGGCCTGCGCGTCGACCGGCTCGCAGCGGAAGACGAGATCGCCGATCTCGCCAGCCGCAGCGCGGCCGATCTGGACTGGCGGTTCCTGACACGGCTGCGCGACGCGGGTCGAAGCGCGGCGGACGGCTGGCTCGCGGAGCGCGCGCTGGCGGCTGCGTAAGCAGCCCCGGCGAACTCACTCCACCGTGACGCTCTTCGCCAGATTGCGCGGCTGGTCGACGTCTTTGCCCATGAAGACGGCGGCGTGATAGGCGAGCAGTTGCGCGGGGATCGCGTAGACGATCGGCGCGAAATCCGGCGCCATCGGCTTCAGCAGCACGGCGCCGGCGAGTTCGGTCGCAAGTTCCGTCCGCGCGTCCTCATCGCCGATGAGGACGATGCGGCCGCCGCGCGCGGCGACTTCCTGCACGTTGGAAACGGTCTTTTCGAGCCATCCGTCCTTCGGCGCGATGACGATGACTGGCATGTCCTCGTCGATCAGCGCGATGGGCCCATGCTTCAACTCGCCGGCCGCGTAGCCCTCGGCGTGGATGTAGGAAATTTCCTTGAGCTTCAGCGCGCCTTCGAGCGCCAGCGGAAACGAGCCGCCACGACCGAGGTAGAGCGCGCTTTTCGCGTTCGCCAGCCCGTGCGCGATCTTCTCGATCTCGCCTTCCTGTTTCAGCGCCTCGGCCATCAGGCCGGGAATGGCGATGAGTTCGCCGACCAGGCGAGCCTCGTCCTCGAGGCTCAGCACGCCGCGCGCGCGGCCGAGCGCGATGGCGAGGCAGGCGAGCACCGAGAGCTGGCAGGTGAAGGCCTTGGTCGAAGCGACGCCGATCTCGGGACCGGCGAGCGTGGGCGCGACCAGCTCGCTCTCGCGCGCGATTGACGAGGTCGGCACGTTGACGACCGAGAGAATGTGCTGGCTCTGGCTTTTCGCGTAGCGCAGCGAGGCCAGCGTGTCGGCGGTTTCGCCGGATTGCGAGATGACGATGGCGAGGCCGTCGCCCTGCAGCGGCGCCTCGCGGTAGCGGAACTCGGAGGCGACGTCGATGTCGACGGGCAGGCGCGCGAAGCGTTCGAACCAGTAGCGGGCGATCAGGCCGGCGTAATAGGCGGTGCCACAGGCGGTGATGGTGACGCGGTTAAGCGCCTTCGCGTCAAAGGGCAGCGCGAAGGGCAACGCGACCTTGCCCCCGGACATGTCGAGATAATGGGCGAGCGTGCGGCCGACGACTTCGGGCTGCTCGTGGATTTCCTTCGCCATGAAATGGCGGTGCTCGCCCTTGTCCACCAGAAAGGCGGAGGCCTGCGTGCGGATGCGCGGACGGTCGACGATGGCGCCGGAAGCGTCGTGGAATTCGGCGCCCCTGCGATGCAGGACGACCCAGTCGCCTTCGTCGAGATAGGTGACATCCTGCGTGAAGGGCGCGAGCGCCAGTGCGTCGGAGCCCAGATACATCTGGCCCTCGCCCCAGCCGACCGCGAGCGGCGAGCCGCGCCGCGCGCCGACGAGCAGATCGTCCTCGCCCTCGAACAGAAAGGCGAGCGCGAAGGCGCCGCGCAATTTCGGCAGCGCCGCCGCCACGGCCTGAACCGCGGACTTGCTTCCATTCATCTCGTCGGCGACGAGATGGGCGACGACTTCGGTATCCGTCTCGGTCTCGAATTTGTGGCCCTTCGCGCGCAGCGTCTCGCGCAGCTCGCGGAAATTCTCGATGATGCCGTTGTGGACGACCGCGACGCGGCCGTTGGCATGGGGATGGGCGTTGGTCTCGTTGGGGCGGCCATGCGTCGCCCAGCGGGTGTGGCCGATGCCGCTGTGGCCGTCGAGCGGCTCGCGCGCGAGTCGGTCGCCGAGATTGCGCAGCTTGCCTTCGGCGCGGCGGCGCGTGACGTGGCCGTTCTCCAGCGTTGCGACGCCGGCTGAATCGTAGCCGCGATATTCGAGGCGCCTCAGGGCTTCGACAATGTCGCCGGCGACAGGTTCGTTCCCCAGAATTCCGACAATTCCGCACATATCCGCGTCGTTCTTTCCTGTCGTCGGTCCATCACAGAGCTAGTAGGTCAATATGCCTGACGCAAGCCTTACAGGCCGTCCGCCGCGTCGTCATCTTGCGTCAACCTAAACAGCGATGGCCGCCATCATTTCGGCCAAGGTCTGTGGCCTTTGCAAGGCGCTGCGCGGGAATCGGCCTCGCGTCGCCGATCCGGAGCCTGACATGAATCTTTCGCGCAGCCTGCTGCTTTTCGCTCTTGCGCTTACGATGACCGCCAGCGCGGCGCAGGCGCAGGAAAAGAAAAAGCCGTCCTGCCAGAGCATCTTCAATATCTGCATGAAGCGCGCGGGCGATGGCCATGCGGCGATCTGTCAGGACATGTACGCCAGCGCCAAGTCGAATGGCCAATGGCAGGAAACCGTCGACGAACAGGGCGTCCGCCGCCCGCCCGTGCCCTGCACGCCGTAGTCAGCCCTTCGTTTTCGACGCCCTGAACGCGGCGGCCCACCCGGCCTTTTCCACCTGCCGCCCGCGCCCCAGCGCCAGCGCGTCAGGCGCCACATTGTCGGTAATGACCGAGCCCGAGCCGATATAGGCCCCGGCGCCGATCGTCACCGGCGCGACCAGCGAGGAATTGGTGCCGATGAACGCCCCCTCCCCGATCTCGGTGCGATACTTGCCGAAGCCGTCGTAATTGCAGGTTATGACGCCCGCCCCGACGTTGGTTTTCGCGCCGACCGAGGCGTCGCCGATATAGGCGAGATGGTTGACCTTGGCGCCCCTGCCGACGGTCGAAGCCTTGATCTCCACGAAATTGCCGATGTGGGCGTCGGCCTCGAGCTTCGCGCCGGGCCGCAGCCGCGCGAAGGGGCCGATGGTCGCCCCGCTCTCCACGCGCGCGCCTTCCAGGTGCGAAAAGGCGCGGATCAGCACGTTGTCGGCGATAACGACGCCCGGGCCGAACACGACGTTGGGCTCGATCGTCACGTCGCGGCCGAGCTGCGTATCGGCGCTGAAATGCACGGTGTCGGGCGCTACGAGCGTCGCGCCCGCCCGCATCGCGGCCTCGCGCAGGCGTTTCTGCGCGACGGCTTCGGCGGCGGCGAGCTGGACACGGTCGTTGACGCCCTGCACCTCGTCCTCGGGCGCGATGCGATAGGCGGCTTTCAATCCTCGCGCGCATGCGCCGGCGACGACGTCTGGCAGGTAATATTCTTTCTGCGCATTGTCGTTGCCGACCGCTTCGAGCAGTTCCAGCGCGTGGGCGCCGTCCAGCGCCATCAGGCCGGCGTTGCAGAGTTTCGCTTCCCGTTCCGCGTCGGTCGCATCCTTGTGCTCGCGGATCGCGGCGAGGCCGCCGTCCGCCGCCAGCAGCAGCCGGCCATAGCCGTGCGGATCAACGGCGACGAAGCCGAGCGCCGCCACCGCCGCGCCATCCGCCAGCGCCGCGCGCAGGCCTGCGAATGTCTCGGGCCGGATGAGCGGCGTGTCGGCGAAGGCGATCAGCACGTCGTCGTAGCCCTGTTCCAGCGCCTTGCGCGCCGCCAGCACGGCGTGGGCCGTGCCGAGCCGTTCGGTCTGCTCGAAGACCTCCAGCGCGGGCGCCATCGCGCGCGCCGCTCCGGCCACGTCCTCCCGGCCGGGACCGACCACCAGCGCGATCGTTTCGGCGCCGGCGGTCTGCACGGCGGCGACGACATGGGCCACCATGCTGCGGCCTGCGACCTCATGCAGCACCTTGGGCTTGGCCGAGCGCATCCGTGTGCCCTCGCCGGCAGCCAGAACAACGGCTAGGCAACGGCGAACAGGCGGCATTTCGATCTCCGGAGGGCCTGAGCAAGCAGCGGGCGCCGTTGCCAAAAGCTTTGAACAGTATAAACACGAGCCATTGAGCGCGGAAGGATCGCGGTCGCGTTCGATCCGCCGGGCGGGCAGCCTCAATAGCTCACGTTCGCGCTATGGTCACGTCTGCGTTCGCCGGGAAGTCTGTTTGTCCATGATCGTGCGTCGAGACGTGCTGAAGGGCGTGGCAAGCGGGGCCGGATTGCTGTTTTCGTCGTCAGCTTTCGCGCAGACGCAGGCGCAACCGGAACAGCCTGCGCCCTTCCAGCAAAGCCAGGTTCTCGATCTCGCGCGCGGCATCGCCAAGTCGCCGTTCAAAGCCGCGCCGACGGACCTGCCCGACGGACTGAACGGACTGAACTACGACCAGTATGTCGGGCTGCGCTACCGCCGCGAAAAGCTGATCTGGGCCGACGACAAGGTCGGCTTCGTGATCGAGCCGCTTCATCGCGGGTTCATTTACGCCTCGCATATGGTGATCCAGCTCGTCGAGAACGGCCTGTCGCGACGGCTCGTCTACAATCCGGGCGATTTCGAGTTCGGATCGGTCAAGCCGCCTGCCGATCTGCCGGATCTGGGCTTTTCGGGCTTTCGCGTGCTCGTTCCGCGCGAAGGCAGGCTTGCGGAGGTCGCCATTTTCCAGGGCGCCAGTTTCTACAAGGCGCGCGCGCCGGGGCAGACCTTTGGCGTGCAGGCGCGCGGCCTGTCGCTGAAGACGGCCGATCCGCGCGGCGAGGAATTCCCGCAGTTCAAGGCGGTGTGGATCGAGAAGCCGACGCTCGCCAACAATGCGCTGGTGGTGCACGCGCTGCTGGATTCCGAAAGCGTCGCCGGCGCCTATCGCTTCACCATCCGGCCGGGCGAGGCGATCATCATCGACACCGAGATGACGCTCGCGCCGCGCGCCAATGTCGAAAATGTCGGCATCGGCTCGATGAGCGCGACCAGCATCTCCTCCCCGCTCGACCGGCGCCGCCCCGACGACGTTCGTCCGACCATCGCCGATGTGAACGGGCTGCAGATGAACACCGGCAAGGACGAGTGGATCTGGCGGCCGGTGACCAACCGGCAGACGCTGCAGATTTCCTCGTTCGTCGACGAGAAGCCGAAGGGTTTCGGCTTCCTCATGCGCAACCGCGATCCCGAGGCCTACGAAGACGACGAGCAGAAATGGGAGACGCGGCCATCGCTCTGGATCGAGCCCCTGAGCGAATTCGGCGCGGGAATGGTCACGCTGACCGAAATTCCCGCGGAATCCGACACCAACAGCAATTGCATCGCCTATTGGCGGCCGAAGGGCGGCCTGGCGGCGGGCGTCGAGACCTCGTGGGCCTACCGCCAGTTCTGGTGCTGGGAGCCGCCCTCGCAGCCTCCGCTGCTGCGCGTGAGCGAATCGCGCGGCGGACGCGGCGGCGGCAAGCGGCGCCGCTTTATTGTCGCCTTCTCGGGCGAGGCTCTGGCCGATCCGCAGGGCTTGCGAGACATCAAGCCAATGCTGACGGCCGGACCGGGTTCAATCGCCTCGGTGCGGACCTATCTCTATCGTGATCGTAAATCCTACCGCGTCGTGTTCGAACTCGATCCCGGCGCGGAAACACAATCGGAAATCCGTCTCGTGCTGGAGACGGACGGCAAACCAGTGAGCGAGACCTGGCTCTACAGATGGACGCCCTGATCGAAGAACGCCCAGGCGCCGAGCGCCGAGCAGCGCCGGCCATGCCCCCGGAATCGCCCATGGCGATGCCGGTGCAAAGCCTGTCGCGCTTCGACAAGAAGACGCGCCGCAAATGGCTCCTTCCCGCAAACGCCCACACCCCGTGGCTGGCGCGGCTCGCCGTGTTCGGCGGCGGTCTCGCGCTGACGGCCTACGGCGCGCACGAGATGTACAAGGTCGTCGAGGTCGGCGGCGTCACCTTCCTGAAATGGGCGCTGCTCGTTCTCTTCGTCGCCAATTTCTCATGGATCGCGCTCGCCTTCACCAGCGGCGTGGTCGGCCTGATCTGGATGCTGATCTGGGGCCGGCGGCGGTTCGACATGCCCAAGACGCTGGCGGCGCAGACCGCGGTCGTCATGCCGATCTACAACGAGGAGCCGAGCCGCGTGTTCGGCGCCCTGCAGGCGATCTGGGAAGACGTGGAGGCGACCGGGCTCGGCGCCCATTTCGACTGGTTCTTCCTCTCCGACACCACCGACCCCGACATATGGATCGCGGAAGAGCGCGCGCTGCTGGCGCTGCGCGAGCGGCTCGGGGCCGACGCGCGCGTCTATTACCGTCACCGACAGAAGAACACCGCGCGCAAGGCTGGCAATATCGCCGATTTCGTCACGCGCTGGGGCGGCGCGTACCCGCACATGGTCGTGCTCGACGCCGACAGCCTGATGACCGGCCACGCGATCGTGACGCTGGCCAGCCGCATGGAGGCCGATCCAGATTCCGGCATCATCCAGACGCTGCCGCTCATCATCAACCGCAACACGCTGTTCGCCCGCGTGCAGCAATTCGCCGCGCGCATCTACGGTCCGGTGATCGCTGCGGGCCTGTCCGCCTGGATGGGCCGCGACGGCAATTACTGGGGTCACAACGCGATCATCCGCACCGCAGCCTTCGCGGCGCATTGCGGCCTGCCCGATCTGCGCGGCAAGCCGCCGTTCGGCGGGCATATTCTCAGCCACGATTTCGTCGAGGCGGCGCTGATCCGGCGCGCCGGCTACGCCGTCTACATGCTGCCGACTCTCAAGGGTTCGTATGAGGAGAGCCCGCCGTCGCTGATAGACGTCTCCTCGCGCGACCGGCGCTGGTGCCAGGGCAATCTGCAGCACACGCGGCTCCTGCCGACCAAAGGCCTGCACTGGGCCTCGCGCCAGCATTTCCTCACCGGAATCTTCGGCTATCTCGCCTCGCCACTGTGGCTGACGCAGCTTGTCGTCGGCATTCTCATCGTGCTGCAGGCGACCTATATCCGGCCGGAATATTTCACCAGCGACTTCACGCTCTTTCCTGCGTGGCCCCGCTTCGATGCGGAGCGCTCGCTGGCGCTGTTCGCGCTCACCATGGGCATCCTGCTCGCGCCGAAATTCTTCGGTCTGCTGCTTGCGCTGATCGACGGGCCGACGCGGCGCGGCGGCGGCGGCTTCATCCGTCTCACGATCTCGTCGCTGATCGAGATCGTCATGTCCGCGCTGCTCGCGCCAATCATGATGCTCGTGCAGACCGGTCATGTGATGAACATTCTGTTCGGTTTCGACACCGGCTGGAACCCGCAACGGCGCGACGACGGTTCGATTCCGTTCAAGGCGATCGTGCGCAAGCATCGCTCGCACATGGCGCTGGGCGCTGTCAGCCTCGTCGCGGGCCTGCTCATCTCGCCCTCGCTCGTGGCGTGGATGTCGCCGACGATTGCGGGCCTGATCTTCGCGATTCCGATCTCCTGGGCGAGCGGGCAACTCGCAATCGGGCTCGGCCTGCGCCGGATGGGCCTGCTGACGACGCCAGAGGAGCGCGCCGTTCCGCCGATAGCGCTGCGCGCCAACGCCTTGGGGCAGGAATTGTCCGCCGAGCACGACGACCACATCGACTGCATCCGCATCATCCATGCGGATCCGGCCTTTCGCATCGCGCACGAAGTGTTTCTGCCGCCCTACCAGCGGCGCGCGCGGGGCGACATTTCATCAGAGCGCGCGCTCGCCGAGGCCAAGCTCAACGAGGCCGAAACGATCGACGACGCCATCGCCTGGCTGCATCCGAAAGAACGCATGGTCGCTTTGCACGACCGCGCGCTGATCGCGATGATCGCGCGGCTGCCGCAGACCGAGGCGCGCCCGGACGCAGAGCGCGCGGCCTAGACCCAATCGTCATTGCATCTTGAAGCGGATCGGCACCGTCTTCGGTCCCGACACGAAGTTCGCGTCGACGTTCCTCGGTTCGCCGTCGAGCTCGACGCTTTCCAGTCGCGGAAACAGCTCCTCCCACAGGATGCGCATTTCCATGCGCGCGAGATGCTGGCCGAGGCAAACGTGCGCGCCATAGCCGAAAGCGAGCTGCCTGTTGGGCGTGCGCGTCGGATCGAACTCGTAGGGGCGCTCGAATACGGTTTCGTCGCGATTGCCCGAGGGATAGGCCAGCATGATCCAGTCGCCCTTTGCGACCTTCCGGCCGGCGATTTCGACGTCCGCCGTCGCCGAACGCATGAAGTGCTTGACCGGCGTCACCCAGCGGATCGATTCCTCGATCAGTCCGGCGATCAGCGCAGGATCGTTCTTGATCTTGCGGAACAGATCCGGCCGCTCGGCGAGCGCCCATAATGTGCCGGCCGTCGTGCCCGATGTCGTGTCGTGGCCGGCCGTCGCTGCGATGATGTAATAGCTCATGGCTTCGAGATGGCCGAGCGGCTTGCCATGCACCTGGCCGTTGGCGATCACGCTCGCCAGATCGTTGCGCGGGTTGCGGCGGCGGTCTTCCGTCATGGCGTTGAAATAGGTCATGAAGTCGACGACCGTCGCCTGCACCTCCATCACGCGCGCCTCCGCGCTCAGGTCCGTGCGCTTGGAGCGGCTGACTTCCGGGTCGGTCGAGCCGAACAATTCCTGCGTCAGCTTCAGCATGCGCGGCTCGTCGATCTGCGGCACGCCGAGAACTTCCATCACGACGCGCAGCGGATAGAGAAACGCGACGTCGCGCGCGAAATCGCAGCGTCCGCCGAGGCTTGCCATGTGATCGACGAAATGACGCGCGAGTTCGCGGATGCGCGCTTCGAGCTGACGCAGGTTCTGCGGCATGAACCAGGCCTGCGACAGGCGCCGGTAGGCAAGATGGTCGGGATTGTCCATCTGCACCAGCGAGCGCACGAGATGCGGACTGCCGCCCGTCATCTGCATGACCTTCTCGCCGCCCTCGATGTTCGTCAGCGTGGTGAAGGTGTCGCCGTTGTGAAAGAGATCGTTCTGGCGCTCGATGTTCAGAATGTCGACGTGGCGCGTCGCTACCCAGAACGGACGAAAGCCGCGCGGCTCCGCGACGGCGAAAGGCGCTTCGCGCCGCAGCCAGGCGAAAGCCTGCTCGGCTGCTTTTCCATCGCCGCCGTAGGATGAGGGACGCACGATGGCGTTGGCGATGTCTTCGGGTATCTGCATGGCTCCTCGCGCGCGCGGTTCTTGTCGACCGCGCTTCGTCCCCACGCTAGCATTGTTGCGCGTCGGCGCGACGACGCCCGCTAAAAAATAGAGGAAACGATGGCTGCGAGGCGGCTGGAACGCCTCTTCACTTCATTTCGATCGCTGGCCCGATCGCTACATATTTCTCGCCGTCGAACTGGTCGAGTCGCAGATCGCGCACAACCAGATAATCGCTGGCGCGCGGTTCGATCCGCACGCCGTCGATCAGAAGCGGCGGCTTGTAGACGCCGAGGTTCAAGGCGTTGCGCATGACGTTGTCCCGCGTCAGCTCGTCGCCGCACCGCGCCAGGACTTTCTCCAGCGTCTGCGCGAGCACAAAGGCGATGACGTTGATATTGTTGGTCTGGTCGCCGCCGGGATAATAGCGCTCCATGAAGTCGCGCCATTCCTTGACGCCCGCGTCCTCGCTCATGGCAGGATCGTTGGGGTCCTTGACCCAATGGCCGGTTATGACGCCCTTGGCGTTTTCAAAGCCGGCCGGCTTCAGCACACTGCCGACATGCGAGCCGACCGAGGCGACGAACTGCATCGGGCTCCACTTCAATTCCGCGATCTTGCGGATCGCCTGCGTCGAGAATTTCGGCGTCGTAAAATCCATCACGACATCGGCGCCCGCCGCCTTGATCTGCACGACCTGCGAATCCACCGTCGGCGTGCGCGTGTCGTAAGAGACTTTCGCCACGATCATCGACGACGCCTTGTCGCCGAGCCCGTCGATCAGACCCTGCAGCAGGTCCTTGCCGAAATCGTCGTCCTGATACAGCACGCCGATCTTGCCCTGCGGCTTCTGCGCGAGAATGTAGTCGGCGTAGAGCCGGCCTTCGGCGCGGTAGTTCGGCTGGAAGCCGAGGCTCCACGGAAAATGACGGGGATCGGCGAGCGCAGAGGAGCCCGTGCCAGCGAAGAGCTGCGGCGTCTTCTTGCCGTTCATGTATTTTTCAATCGCGACATTGGTCGGCGTTCCGACGACGCCGAACAGGAGCAGCACGCCGTCGCTCTCGACCAGACGGCGCGCCTGCTCCACCGTCTTGGGCGGCGAATAGGCGTCGTCGTAGGAGATCATGCGTATCTTGCGGCCGTTGATCCCGCCCTGCTCGTTGAGGCGCTTGAAATAGCCTTCGAAGACCTTGCCGTAGACGGAATAAACCGACGCTGGCCCGCTGTATGGCACGATATTGCCGACAAGGATTTCGCTGTCGCTCGCGCCCTGGTCGTATTTTCCCTTCGCCTGTACGCCGGCGGCAAGCAACGCGAGTCCGAGCGCAAGGGCAAAACCGCGCTTCATGGCCATCTCCTCCGTTTGCGCATTCTCCGTCGGCGCGGGCGCGCTGCTTCGATCGACATGACACAACGGATCGCGCGGCTTCGCAACTTTCGCCGCGCACGACGGCGCTCAAGCCTTCCAGCGCCGCAGCAGCAGAGCGTTGGCGACGACGCTGACGCTGGAGGCGGCCATCGCCGCGCCGGCTGCGACTGGCGACAGCATGCCGGCCGCTGCGGCGGGTATCATGATCACGTTGTAGGCGAAGGCGAGGAACAGGTTCTGTTTGATCTTGGCCGCGGTCGCGCGCGAAAGATCGACAAGCGCCACGACCCTGGAGAGATCGTCGCCGGGCAGCGCCACGCTTGCGGCTTCCAGCGCCGTTTCGCTGCCCGCGCCCATGGCGATGCCGACATCGGCTTCGGCCAGCGGCGGCGCATCGTTGACGCCGTCGCCGACCATGGCGACGACGCGGCCGTTGTCCCGCAGCCGCCTGATCTCGGCGGCCTTGCCTTCCGGCGGCACGCCCGCGACGACGTCGATAGCGCCGAGTTTCGCGGCAAAAGCGCGCGCGACGGCTTCGCTGTCGCCGGTGAGCATCGCCGGCTTGACTCCAAGCGCGCGCAGGCGGTCGAGCGTGGCGGCGGCTTCGGGGCGCAACTCGTCGGATGTCGCAATGAGTCCTGCGAGCCGCGGCGACGAGTTGTCGCGCACGGCGACGAAGAAGGCCGTGCCGCCTTTCGTCTCGATGTCCCGCGCCTGCGCGTCGAGCGGCGCCACATCGAGGGCGAATTCGCGCATCAGCGCGCGATTGCCGACTAGAACGATCCGTTCGCCGAGCCGCGCCTCGAGACCCCGGCCGGGTTTCGCCTCGAAGGAGTCGAGCGCAAGAAGATCGACGCCGTCCTGTCTCGCTCGCGCGACGATGGCGCGGCCGAGCGCATGTTCGGAGCCCTGCTCCGCCGAGGCCGCCAGCCGCAGCAGCGCCATGCCGTCGCCGTCGAGCGCGACGATGGCGTTGACGACGGGATGGCCAATGGTGAGCGTGCCGGTCTTGTCGAACACGACCGTTTCGACCTTGCGCGCGAGATCGAGCGCGCTCGCGTCCTTCACCAGAATGCCGGAACGCGCGCCCGCGCCCATGCCGACCGCGACGGCGGCGGGCGTCGCAAGGCCGAGCGCGCAGGGGCAGGAGACGACGAGCAGGCTGATGGCGTTGACGAGCGCGGTTTCGAATTCGGCGCCCGCGAGCGTCCAGCCGATGAAGGTTGCGACCGCCAGCGCGACGACGGCGGGCACGAACACCGAGGCGACCTTGTCGACGGTCTGCTGGATCGGCGCCTTGGAGGATTGCGCGCGCTCCACCAGGCGGATGATGCGCGACAGACGCGAGGCTGAGCCGACCGTCGTCGCGCGGATTTCCAGCCGCCCTGCCCCGTTGACGCTGCCGCCCGCCACTTCGTCGCCCGCGCGGCGTTCCACGGGGCGCGCCTCGCCGGTCAGCATGGATTCGTCGATCTCGCTGCGGCCGGACACGATCACGCCGTCCGCCGGAATGCGCTCGCCTGGGCGCACGGCGAACATGTCGCCGGCTTTCACCGCATCGACGGGCGATTCCGTCTCGACGCCGTCTTTCAGAATGTGCGCGACGGGCGGTCTGAGCGCGGCCAGCGCGGCGACGGCGCCGCCGGTCGCGCGGCGCGCGCGCGCCTCCAGCCATTTGCCGAACAGCACGAAGGCGATGACGAGCGCTGCCGCCTCGAAGGTGAGGTGATGCGTATGGCCGCGCGACATGTTCCAGAGGGCGAGACCGAAGGCCGCGATGGAGCCGAGCGAAACGAGCACGTCCATGTTGGCCGCGCCCGCGCGCAGGGCCTTGTACGCGCCGACATGGAAGCGCGCGCCGGCAGCCAGGAAGACCGGCGTCGCCAGCACGAGCTGCAGCCAGGGCGCGAGCAGCGGCATGCCCGTGGCGAGTTCGTAGCCCATGTTGGCGACAAAGGGCGCCGACAGGATCATCGCGCCGATCAGCGTCCAGGTTTCCCGGCGTTCGCCGCTGCGTTCTGCGGCCTTGCCATCGGCGGCGCGGGGCGTCGCGTCGAAACCGGCGCTTTCGATCGCTTCGACCAGATCGGCGGCGCTGGCGAGGCCGGAGGCGACGACGACGTCGGCCGTTTCCGCTGGCAGGCTGACGCGCGCGGACAGGACGCCTGGCGTCGCATTCAGCGCCTTTTCCAGCCGCGTGACGCAGGCCGCGCAGGTCATGCCCGCGACATCCAGCAAGATTTCTTCGCGCGGCGCCTCGTAGCCGGCGGCTTCCACCGCGGCCACCAGATCGGACGGCCGAACGTCCTGCGCCGCCTCGACGCGCGCCGTCATGGCGCTGAGGTTGACGGCGGCGCTTTTCACGCCGGGAACGGCGGCAAGCGCCTTCTCGACCCGCAGGGAACAGGAGGCGCAGGTCATCCCGTCGACGGGAAAGACGTATTCGGCGGTTTTCTCGGGCCGGTCGAGCATCGCATGTCTCCGGGGGCGCGCGTCTGGGCCGCGGCAGTCTCCCGATGTGTGGACCTTCCCATCATGGGAGGGTCAAGAGGCAAGATTGCGGCGCGACGAGCCCGCATCGCCCGGCCCGGCCGAAAGATCGTCGAGGATCGGGCAATCGGGCCGCTCGTCGCCATGGCAGGCGCAGGCGAGCCGCTCCAGCGTGCGCTGCATGGATTGAAGCGCCGCGATTTTCTCTTCCAGACCTGCAATATGGTGTTCGGCCAGCCGTTTGACATCCGCGCTGGAGCGCGCCCCATCGCGCCAGAGTTCGAGCAGCCTGCCGATATCCTCGACCGGAAAACCGAGATCGCGGGCGCGGCGCACGAAGCGCAGCGTCTGCACGTCGCGCTCGCCATAGAAGCGATATCCTGAGGCGCTGCGGGCCGGCGGCGCGATCAGCCCGATGCTTTCGTAGTAGCGGATCATCTTGGCGGAGACGCCCGACGCCTTGGCCGCCTCGCCGATCGGCACGTTCATGCTGCTCTCTCGCATTCCTCCCGCTTGAGCCGGACGCGCGGGGCAAGCTAGTATTTAAGAAAAATGGCCGGGGAAACAACGAGGGAAGCGATTGGCGCGACCGATTGCGCGGACATACTCATGCGGCGCGCGAAGCAGCGCCTGGCCCGACGTCGACCCCGCGCAGGCGCTGGCCTTTCATGCCCGCCACTGCGACGGGTTGAAACCGGGCCTGCTGCTGGTGTTCGCCGCAGCGACGACCGATCCGCATGCGCTGGCCGCCGCCCTCGGCCTCCATTTTCCCGATACGCCGCATATAGCCTGCTCGACCGCGGGTGAAATCGGCCCGGAGGGCTATGCCGAAGGCTCGATCGTCTGCATCACCCTGCCGGCGGATGGATTCAACGCGACAACGCTCGCCATCGAAAATCTTTCGAGCGTGGAATTCGCCGATGTGGCGCAGCGCGTCGAGCGGTTCCGCCGCGACCAGGACGCCCATCCCCCCGCCGGCTTCGAGGAGAGCGGCGCCTTCGCGCTGACGTTCATCGACGGCCTGTCGCGGCGCGAGGAAGTGTTCATCTCCGCCATCCACCGCGCGCTCGATGGCCTGCCCGTGCTTGGCGGCTCCACCGGCGACGATCTCGATTTCCAGCGGACGTGGTGCGTGTCCGACGGGCGCGTATTGACGGACGCCGGCGTGCTTGCGCTGGTGCGCACCAGGCATCCGTTCAGCGCCTTCCGTCACGACAATTTCGAGCCAACGGACATGCGGTTCGTCGTGACCGCCTGCGATCAGGAACAGCGGCGCGTGACCGAACTCAATGCGGCGCCGGCTGCGCGCGAATACGCCGATTGCATCGGCGTCGACGCCGCTTCGCTGGACTCGATGAGCTTTGCGTCGCATCCCGTGGTCGTGAAGGTCGGCGGCGAATATTATTGCCGCTCCATCGGCCATGCGAACGAAGACGGCTCGCTAACTTTCTTTTGCGCCATGGAGACCGGCGTCGTACTCACGATGTCGCGCTCGCTGCATTTGGTCGACAGCGCGCGCGAAGCCTTTCGCAACGTGGTCGGCGAACTCGGCGGCGGCGATTTCGTTTTGGGTTTCGACTGCGCCCTGCGCCGCATCGACGCGGAGAACCGGCAGATGAAGCGTGAGTTGTCCGACGTCTATCGGGAGTTTGGCGTTGTGGGCTTCAACACGTTCGGCGAGCAATACGGCGCCATGCATCTCAACCAGACCTTCACGGGCCTGGCGATCGGCGCGCGCACATGCTGAGCGGCGCCGACGACGGGCTGATCGCCGCTGACATCATGGGGCGAACCGTTCGCGCCGCGCCGCACGAAATCGTCGAACGGCTGACGAAGATCAACGCCGCCCTGGTTGAACGGCTCGAGAACCGCATCGACCAGCAGGCGAGCGCCTATTCGCTGTTCCAGACCGCGATCGGCCTCGAGGCGCAGGTGCGCGAACGGACGGCGGAACTGAAACGCGCGCTGCTCGAGCTCGAACGCTCCAACGCCGCGCTCGTCTCCGCCAAGGAGACGGCCGAAAAGGCGAACTCATCCAAGACGCGCTTCCTTGCCGCCGCCGGCCACGATCTCCTGCAACCGCTCTATGCGGCGCAACTCTCCATGTCGACCCTCGTCGATCTTCAGGCCGATCCGGCTGCGGCCAGGCTCTGCAGGCAGGTCGATCGCGCGCTGGTGACGATCGAAGCCTACCTGCGCTCGATTCTCGACATTTCCAAGCTCGACGCGGGCGTGGTAACGCCTGAATTCCAGTCTGTGCGGCTGTCGGAGATGTTTCAGTCGCTCGATTCCGACTTCCGTCCGATCTCGGATCGCAAGCAGTTGAAGCTGCGCTTCAGGCCCACCGACCTGGCCGTCGTGAGCGATCAGATCCTGCTCAGGCGCATCCTGCAGAATCTCGTTTCCAACGCCACGCGCTACACCAGCGCGGGCGGCGTCTTCATCGGCGCGCGTCTGCGCGGCGATCATGTGCGCATCGAGGTGACGGATACCGGCGTCGGCGTGGCGCCGTCCGAGATCGAGCGCATTTTCGAGGAGTTCCATCGCGCCCACAGCGGCGACGCGCCGCGGAGCGGCGAAGGGCTCGGCCTCGGTCTTTCCATCGTGCGCCGCATGTCGCAGGCGCTCGACCATCGTGTGGAAGTGCGCTCAAATCCGGCGCGCGGCTCGCGCTTCACGGTTGTCGCGCCGCTCGCCGAGCCCGATCTTCCGCGCGCGGCCGACTTCGTCTTCGTCGAGAACTGGGCGCGCGCCAACGACCTGCGCGGACGCCGCATTCTTCTCGTGGAAAACGATCCCGACGTGATGGAGGCGACGCGCTGGCTGCTCGCCCAATGGGGCGCCGACGTCGTTCTCGCGCCCGACCTCGAAACGGTGCGAAGCAGGCTCGCGGCGGGCGCTACGCCCGACGCCATCGTCGCCGACTATCATCTCGACCGCGACGAGAGCGGATTGCAGGCGATCATGATCGCCCGGCGCATCACGCAGCGTGAAATTCCGGGCGTGATCGTGACCGCCGATCAGGGCACGGAAGCGATGGAGCTTGCGCGCGCCGCAGGATGCGAGCTCATGCGAAAGCCGGTGAAGCCCGCGCAGCTTCGCGCGGTGCTGACGCATCTGCTCTAGGCGCAGGCCGCGCGCACGGCTTCCGCGAACGCGACGACTTCCGCGCGCCGCGCGGCGTCGCCGTCCGCGACGTAAGGCGCCTGCGGAAAGGCGGCGAGCGTGACGATGGCGAGCCGCTCGCTGCGAAAGATGTCGATGCGCTGGCCCGCAAAGCCAAGCGCCGACATGCAGTTTTCGCGCAACCACCAGGAATAGCCGTAGTGCGTGACCCCGGCCTGCGGCTCGGGCACGACGAAAGCAGGCGCGGCGACCGCATCGACCCAGCCTTCCGGCAGGATGCGCCGTCCATCGACGACGCCATCGTCGAGAACGAATTTCGCGAAACGGCCGAAATCGCGCAGGACCATGCCGGCGCGGCTGCCGCCGACCTCCTGCCCCCCTTCGGATTCAAGCGTGTAGAAAGCCTCGCATTCCATGCCCGCCGGCCGCCATATTCTGGCGCTCATGAAGTCGGCGAGCGTTCCACCGACGGCGCGCGTCAGCGCTGCGCCGAGCACGAATGTGTCGCCAGAATTATAGAGAAACGTCGAACCCGGCGCATGGGCGCGCGGCAGGCCCGCCATCAATTTCAGCACGCCGCCGGGAATTCGATCCGCCATCGACTTCGAATAGCGGTTCACGTCCGATTGCCGGTCCGCGTAATCCTCGTTCCAGCGCAGGCCCGAGGACATGGTGAGCAAATGGCGGAGCGTGACGCCCTCATAGGCGGAGCCGCGCATCTCCGGCAGATAGAGCGTTGCGAGATCGTCGACCGACTTGATCGCGCCGTCCTGGATGGCGGCGCCGACGAGCATGGCCGTCATCGACTTGATGGTCGACATGGTCGACCATCGGTCATGCGCCTGCAGACCGAGGCCGTAGCGTTCGAGTACGACCGCGCCGTCCTTCAGGACAAGAAGGCCCGCGATGAAATTCCGGTCCATGAAGGCGGCGACGTCGCGCCCCGCGCCGTCCGCCGCATAGCGTGGCGCAATTTCCTCGCCGCGCCTCAGAGTTTTCACCTCGCCGCATCTGACGATGCGATGCGCGAAGAGACGGTCGACGATGCGATAGCCCCAGGGCTGGATCGACGGCGGCCAGAGCAGAAAGTCTTCGGCGCGCGGCAGATGCGCGCGCGCTTCGGCGATCTTCGTCATGCGCCCGAACGCTTTGCGCCGAGAATGGAATCGAAATCCAGCCCGGTCGTCTCGATCACGGCCTGCGTGCGCGAAACGACGTTGAGCTTGCGCAGGATTTCGGAAACATGGGCCTTGACCGTCGTCTCTCCGACGTCGAGCTCGTAGGCGATCTGCTTGTTGAGCAAGCCCTGGCGGATCATGCCGAGAACGCGCAATTGCTGCGGCGTGAGCGTCGTGAGGCGTTCGGCGAAGTCCTGCTTCCCCGGCTTGCCGGCGGCTTGGGCTTGCGACGGCGAACAGGAGGCCGGCACGACCACCTCGCCATTCATGACGCGCCGGATGGCGTCGGTGAGTTCCGCCTTGCGCGACGATTTCGGAATGAAGCCGCTGACGCCGCAATTCATTGCTTCCGCCACGATGCGCGGATCCTCGAGGCCTGAGACGACGACGACAGGCAGGCCCGGAAAGCGGGCGCGCACGCGCAGCACGCCTTCAAACCCTTTTACCGAAGGCATGGAAAGGTCGATCAGAGCGAGATCGAACCCGGGGCGGCGCTCGATACGCGCCACAGCCTCTTCGATCGAGGCGGCTTCGACGACTTCCGCATTGGGAAAGGCGGCGCGCACGGCGCTTTCGAGCGCCTCGCGGAAAAGAGGATGATCGTCGACGACCAGAAAGCGGTCCATCGGTCGTTCCGCCCGTATCATCCTGAAGATCGCATCCCGGAGCGGCCGTGCGACCGCTCCGGGACGACGAAGCGATTTACGCCGCGGCGACCGCGCGCTTGGCCATCACGCCGATCAGATGGGCGCGATATTCAGCCGAGCCGTGGATGTCGCCGTTGAGGCCCGAGGCCGACGCCTTGAGCCCGTCGAGCGCGCCCGCCGAGAAGTTGGACGCCAACGCCTTCTCGGCGTCGGTCCAGCGGAATACGCCATCAGAACCCGCGCCCGTCACCGCCACGCGCACGTCGCCGCCGCGCTTGGCGACCGCCACGCCGACCAGCGCATAGCGCGAGGCCGGATTGCGGAACTTCTCGTAGGAGAACTTGTCGGCGTGCGGGAATTCGATCGCCGTGATCAGCTCGTTCTCCTCCAGCGCCGTCGTGAACAGGCCCTGGAAGAAATCGTCGGCCGCAATGCGCCGGCGATCCGTCACGATCGTCGCGCCGAGCGCAAGGCAGGCGGCGGGATAATCGGCGACGGGATCGTTGTTGGCGACCGAACCGCCGATCGTGCCGCGGTGGCGGACCTGCGGATCGCCGATCACGCCGGCCATGGCTGCGAGGCCGGGAATAGCCTTTTTCACCACGTCGGACTCCATGACTTCCGCATGGCGCGTCATGGCCTTGATGGTCAGCTTCGAACCATCGTCCGAAATTCCCTTGAGCTCGGGGACCTTGTTGAGGTCGACGAGATGGCCGGGCTGGGCCAGCCGCTGCTTCATCGTGGGGATGAGCGTATGGCCGCCGGCGAGGAACTTGCCCTCGCCGACCGAGGAGACCGCGTCCTGCACCGAGGACGCCATGTGATGGGTGAATGCGTACATGGGCGTTCCTCCTTATTCCGCTGCCTGCTTCATGGCCGAGGCCTGAGCGGCTTTCCAGACCTTTTCCGGCGTCGCGGGCATGGTGATGTTCTCGTGCCCGAGCGCGTTGGTGATGGCGTTGATGACCGCCGGCGGCGAGGCGATGGCGCCCGCCTCGCCGCAGCCCTTGATCCCCAGCGGGTTCGAGGGGCACGGCGTGATGGTCATGCCGACATTGTAGGACGGCAGATCGTGCGCGCGCGGCATCTGGTAGTCCATATAGCTCGCGGTGATGAGCTGCCCGCCGGAATCGTAGATCGCGCCTTCGTGCAACGCCTGGCCGACGCCCTGCGCGATGCCGCCGTGCACCTGGCCTTCCACGATCAGCGGATTGATGACGTTGCCGAAATCATCGACCGCCGTCCAGCGCTCGATGGTGATGACGCCCGTCGCCGGATCGATCTCCAGTTCACAGATGTGCACGCCCGCCGGGAAGGTGAAATTGGTCGGATCCCAGAAGGCGCTTTCCTTCAGGCCCGGCTCCAGCTCCTGCCCGTTGAACTTGTGCGCGATATAGGCCTGCAGCGCGATGTCGCCGAAGCCAGCCGACTTGTCGGTGCCCTTGACGGAGAATTTGCCGTCCTTGAACTCGATGTCGCCTTCGCTGGCCTCGAGCACATGGGACGCCACTTTCTTCGCCTTGGCCTCGATCTTGTCGAGCGCCTTGGAAATGGCGGACATGCCGACCGCGCCGGAGCGCGAGCCGTAGGTGCCCATGCCCATCTGCACTTTATCGGTGTCGCCATGGACGATCGACACATTGTCGATTGGAATGCCGAGCCGCGAGGCGACGAGCTGCGCGAACGTCGTCTCGTGACCCTGGCCGTGCGAATGCGAGCCGGTGAGAATCTCGACCGTGCCGATCGGATTGACGCGCACTTCCGCGGATTCCCAGAGGCCAACGCCGGCGCCGAGCGAACCCACCGCGGCCGACGGCGCGATGCCGCAGGCTTCGATGTAAGCCGAGTAGCCGAGGCCGCGCAGCTTGCCCTTGGAGGCGCTGGCCGCCTTGCGGGCGGCGAAGCCCGCCGTGTCGTGCATCTGCTGCGCCTTGGTGAGCGAAGCATCGTAGTCGCCGGTGTCATAGGCCATGATCACGGGCGTCTGGTGCGGGAACTGCGTCACGAAGTTCTTGCGGCGGAATTCGGCGGGATCCATGCCGAGTTCGCGCGCGGCGACCTCGATCAGGCGCTCGACCACGAAGGTCGCTTCCGGACGGCCCGCGCCGCGATAGGCGTCGACCGGCGCAGTGTTGGTGTAGATCGCCTCGACCTCCGCATAGACTGCGGGGATGTTGTACTGGCCCGACAGCAGCGGCGCGTAGAGATAGGTCGGCACCGACGACGCGAAGGTCGAGAGATAGGCGCCCATGTTCGCCTTGGTCGAGGCGCGCAGGCCGATGATCTTGCCGGTCTCGTCCATCGCCAGTTCGGCGTGCGTGAGATGGTCGCGACCGTGCGCATCGGACAGGAAGGCTTCCGTGCGGTCGGACGTCCACTTGACCGGGCGGTTGACCTTGCGCGCCGCCCAGACGCAGACCGTCTCTTCGGCGTAGATGAAGATCTTCGAGCCGAAGCCGCCGCCGACGTCGGGCGCGATCACGCGGAACTTGTGTTCCGGCGCGAGTCCGATGAAGGCCGACAGCACGAGACGCGCGACATGCGGGTTCTGGCTGGTGGTGTAGAGGGTCAGACCGTCCGTGCCCTGGTCGTATTCGCCGACGGCTGCGCGCGGCTCCATCGGATTCGGGATCAGGCGGTTGTTGACGATGTCGAGCTTGGTGACGTGCTTGGCCCTGGCGAAGGCCGCATCCGTGCCCGCCTTGTCGCCGAGCTCCCAGTCGTAGAACTGGTTGTCGGGCGCCTCGTCGTGAATGGTCGGCGCGCCCGGCTTGCGGGCGGCGATCATGTCGGCTGCCGCCGGCAGGACCTCGTAGTCGACGTTGATGAGCTCCGAGGCGTCGCGCGCCTGGGCGAGCGTGTCGGCGATGACGACGGCGACGTGATCGCCGACGTAGCGCACCTTGCCCTGCGCGAGCGCGGGATGCGGTCCGGCGCGCATCGGCGAACCGTCCTTGTTGAAGATCGCCCAGCCGCAGATCAGGCCGCCGACCTTGTCGGCGGCGATATCGTCGCCGGTGAAGATCGCGACGACGCCCGGCGCCGCCGAGGCGTCTTTCAGGTCGATCGACTTGATCTTCGCATGGGCGTGCGGCGAGCGCAGGAAATAGGCGTGCGCCTGCCCGGGACGATTGATGTCGTCGACATAGCGGCCCTGCCCTGTGATGAAACGGAAATCTTCCTTGCGGCGCACGGGGGCGCCGATGCCTTGATCGGTCATGATGCTTCCTCCCGGTTGCGTCTTATTCCGCGGCTGCCTTCTGTCCGCCCATGGCGGCGGCGCCGTCGCCGATCGCCTTCACGATATTGTGGTAGCCGGTGCAGCGGCAGATGTTGCCTTCCAGCTCGTGACGGATCGTGGCCTCGTCGAGATTGGCGCCCTTGCGGTTCACAATGTCGACTGCCGACATGATCATGCCGGGCGTGCAGAAGCCGCATTGCAGTCCGTGGTTCTCGCGGAAGGCTTCCTGCATCGGATGCAGCTTGCCGCCCTGGGCGAGGCCCTCGATGGTGGTGACGCTGGCGCCGTCGACCGAGACGGCGAGCGTGGTGCAGGACTTCACGGCCTGACCGTCGACATGCACGACGCAGGCGCCGCACTGGCTGGTGTCGCAGCCGACATGCGTGCCCGTCAGGCGCAGATTGTCGCGAATGAAATGGACGAGCAGAGTGCGCGGGTCGACATCGCCCGACACGGCCTTGCCGTTCACCGTCATGTTTATTTTTGTCATGTGCGTTACCTCCAGAGGCCCATGAACCAGGCGATCAGACGCTGCAGCCAGCCATTTGCTTCCTGCTGCTGCGCCTGTGCGGTCGCCTGTCCTGTCGTCGCGGCCGCCTCGGGGGCGGCCGGTTCTCCGCCGGCGGCTGCTGCGGGCGAAACGCCCTGCTGCTTTGCAACCGCCGCCGCAAAATCGCTGAAAAACTGATCGGCCATCTTCTTGGCCACGCCGTCGATCAGGCGCGCGCCGAGCTGGGCGAGCTTGCCGCCGACCTGCGCTTCCACGTCGTAGGCGAGCTTGGTGCCCTCGGGAATGTCGGAGAGCTTGACGGTCGCGCCGCCCTTGGCGAAGCCCGCGACGCCGCCCTCGCCCTCGCCCGCGATGCGATAGCCGTTCGGCGGATCGAGATCGAGCAGGTCGACCTTGCCCTTGAAGGTGGCGGCGACGGGGCCGACCTTCACTTTCGCCACGGCCTGCAGCGAATCGCCGACCTTGTCGAGCGACTGGCAACCGGGAATGCACGCTTTCAAAACCTCGGGGTCGTTGAGCGCTTCCCACACGACCTGTCGGGTCGCGGGAAGATCGACTTCCCCCGTCATCGTCATCGCCATCCGGCGTCCTCCTGCGGGGCTTGCCCGACGTCGCCGGGCGTTCCCGGAGACATATAGGCTGCCCTCTTCGTGACGCCATTCAAACGCTGGCGCACGCGAACCGATATTGTACTTGAGTGCAGTACGCGCGCGTGGTCAAGCGACCGTCCGGAGCGAACAATCAGGGAATGCGATCGAGGTCCGCAAGCCACGCGGCGGCGCTGGAATCCGACGGCGCGCGCCAGTCGCCGCGCGGCGAGAGCGAGCCGCCGGAGGAGACTTTCGGGCCGTTCGGCATGGCCGAACGCTTGAACTGGCTGGTCTCGAAGAAACGCTTCAGAAACACGCCGAGCCATTTCTTGATCGTGGGCAGGTCGTAGGCGACCTTCTTGTCCGCCGAAATATTGGGCGGCCATGCGCCCTTGCCCGCATCGTGCCAGGCGCGCCATGACAGGAATGCGACTTTTCGTGGCGCAAAACCGTAGCGCGTGATCCAGTAGAGGTTGAAATCCTGCAGCGCGTAGGGGCCGACGAAATCTTCCGTCAGCTGCGCCGGCACGTCTCCGGCGTGGCCGGGCACGAGTTCCGGCGAAATCTCGGTCGCGAGAATAGCTTCCAGGATCGGGGCGGCGTCGGCGCCGAACCGGCTTTCGGCGGCGCACCAGCGGATGAGGTGCTGGATCAGCGTCTTCGGCACGGAGGCGTTGACGTTGTAATGCGCCATCTGGTCGCCGACGCCGTAGGTGCACCAGCCGAGCGCCAGTTCCGAGAGATCGCCGGTGCCGAGCACGATGGCGCCATGCTGGTTGGCGAGCCGGAACAGGAGCGAGGTGCGCGCGCCGGCCTGCACGTTCTCGTAGGTCGCGTCATAGACCGGCTCGCCGCGCGCGGCGGGATGGTTCAGATCCGCCAGCATCTGCTTGCAGGCGGGCGTCATGTCGATTTCCTGCGCGGACACGCCGAGCGCCTTCATCAGCGCCCAGGCGTTGCCTTTCGTCTTGGCCGATGTCGCAAAGGCCGGAAGCGTGTAGGCGAGTATGTTTTCGCGCGGCAGTTTCAATTGATCGAAGGCCGTGCAGGCGACGAGCAGCGCCTGCGTCGAATCGAGGCCGCCGGACACGCCGATGACGATGCGTTTCGTCTTGGCGCCTTCGAGGCGCTGGCGCAGCCCGTGCGCCTGAATGTTGAAGGCCTCGTAGCAGAGTTCGGCCAGCCGCGAATCGTCGTCGGGCACATAGGGAAAACGGTCGCCGCCACGCGAAAACCCGATGTCGCGATCAAACGGCGGTTCGAGATCGAAATGCACCGTGCGGAACGGCGTTCCGCCTTCCAGGTCGGCGCAATCGCCGAACGTGCCCTGGCGCATGCGCTCGGCGTTCATGCGTTCGAGATCGACATCGGCGGCGACGAGTTGCGGCTCCTCGGCGAAGCGCGGGGCTTCGACCAGCTTCTCGCCGTTCTCGTAGATCGAGGCCTGCCCGTCCCAGGCGAGATCGGTCGTGGATTCGCCGGGGCCCGCGGCCGAATAGAGATAGGCCATCAGGCAGCGCGCCGAATGCGCCTTGCACAGCAGATCGCGGAAATCGGCCTTGCCGACGATGGCGTTAGAGGCCGAGAGATTGGCGACGACGGTCGCGCCCGCCAGCGCCGCGCGGGTGGAGGGCGGGACGGGAACCCAGACATCCTCGCAGATTTCGACGCCGAGCGTGAAATCGGGCAGGTCGCGCGCGCAAAACAGCAGGTCCGTCCCGAATGGCGCGAGCCGGCCGGCGACCTCGATCTCCTCGCCCGCGACGAAGCCGCCTGACGCGAAGTGCCGACGCTCGTAGAACTCGCGGTAATTGGGCAGATAGGTCTTCGGGACGACGCCGAGCAGCCGGCCGCGATGGATGACCAGCGCGCAATTGTAGAGCCGTCCGCGCCAGCGCAGCGGCGCGCCGGCGACCACGAGCGGCATGAGATGCGCGGTCGCCGCGATCAGTTGACCGGCGGCGCGTTCCACCGCTTCGAGAAGGCTGGACTGGTGCAAAAGATCGTCGATGGCGTAAGCGGAGAGGCCGAGTTCCGGCAGAGCCAGCAGGGCCGCGGACTTTTCATGCGCGGCCTCAGCCATTTCGATCGCGCGGGCGACGTTGAAAGCCGGATCGGCCACGCGCACAGCCGGCGCGCCGACGCAGACGCGGGCGAAGCCGTGGGCATAGATCGAATAGAAATTGCCGGTCGCAGCGCTCATGGCGCGCACAATAACGTGTTTTCTCGTGGCGAACAGGGACGCGGCAAATATGGTAACCGGACCGCGAACCTTCAGGCTCGCTTGAAGAATGCGAGCCTCAAGGCTCGCGGCCCAAATTGCGCGTATAAGCGGCCATGATCCTCGCATCCCTGCTGACGGAACGCGGTCTCGATCCCGCTGCGATCCTCGCCCACCGCAACACGCTCGATCCGCGCGATATCAGCGCCGATGCGCCATCGCTGGAGGCGCTGGCGGCGAGCGGCCACGACCTCGTCTACGAGCGAATGCAGAACGGGCGCGTCTTCGGCGCGGAGGCTGATGTGCTCTCGTTTCGCGGCGAGGCGGGCGGCCGGGCGCGGCTTGCGGGCTTCCGTCGCCTCGTCGCGCGGCGACCGGGCGTCGCGCCCGGCGACATCGTCTACGACTACGACGTCGCGCATCTGCTGCACGATTTCATCTCGCGCGCGAAACACCCGACTTTCTACGACGCCTTTGCGCTCCAGCACGTCGCCGATCTCGTCGGCCGGCTGGTCGTGCAATGGCCGAAACCCTACATGCGGCAGCGCTTGAGCGCGGACGATGCGGGCCTCGTCGTGATCGAGAGCTAGGTCGGGCTCGCAGCGACGTGGCCGCCGGCCGGCAGCAGCCTGCCGCGGATCGCGGTCTGGATGAGATCCCACGCCTGTTGCGCGCTATCGGCGAATTCGAACACGCGCATGTCCTGCTGCCCGATCACGCCCTCCTCCAGCATCCGGTCAAAATTGACGACGCTGCGCCAGTAGGTTTCGTCGAACAGGATGATGGGAATGTCGTGGCCCTTGCCTGTCTGGCGCAACGTCATGACCTCGAACAATTCGTCGAACGTGCCGAAGCCGCCGGGAAAGGCGACGAGCGCATTCGCGCGCATCGCCAGATGCATCTTGCGCATCGCGAAATAGTGGAAGCGGAAGGTGAGCGCCGGCGTGGTGAACGGATTGGGCTCCTGCTCGTGCGGCAGGGTGATGTTGAAGCCGATGGTTGGCGCGCCGACGTCCCAGGCGCCGCGATTGGCCGCTTCCATCAGGCCCGGCCCGCCGCCGGTCGCGATCACGTTCTCGCGGCCGCCTTCGCCGTTCGATCTTTTCGCGCCGCCCTCCTGCGAGGCGATCCGCCCGAATTCGCGCGCCTCCGCATACCAGGCCGCCTGATGGGACGGCCCGTCCTCGCGCACGCGGGCGGAGCCGAAGCAGACGATGGTGGAAATCACTTTCCAGGCCCGCAGCGCCTCCTCGGCTTTTTCATATTCGATCTGGAAGCGCAGGCCGCGCTGCGAATCTCCCAGAAGGAAATCCATATCGAGCGCGGGAATGCGGTAGGCCGGCGATGCTTTTTGCGCGGCGTTGGAGGGGCGGTCGGACGACGTCATTGAATATTCCTGTTTCCTGCCCTCGCGACGGCGCGCCGTTCCGTCTAGTCTGGCGTAGCTTCTAACGTCCATCGCCCATGTCCATCGAACTCTATCTCGCCTTTGTCGCCGCCGCGACCGCATTGATCGCGGCGCCTGGACCCGTCGTCGCGCTGGTCGTCGCCAACAGCCTCGCGCATGGCGTGCGCTATGGGCTGCTCACGATCGCCGGCGCCAGCGCCGGCACCTCCATCCTGCTCGCGGTCGTCGTCTTCGGCGCGAGCGCGCTGCTCGGGGTTCTCGCGGACTGGTTCTCGGTCCTGCGCTGGTTCGGCGTCGTTTATCTCGTCTGGCTCGGGGTGCGCGCCTGGCGCGCGCCGCCGAGCGATCTCGTCGCGGCGGCGGAAAGCAGGTCGACGCGCGCCATTTTGCTGCGCAGTTTTTTCGTCGCGCTGTCAAATCCAAAATCATTGCTGTTCTTCAGCGCCTTCCTGCCGCAATTCGTGACGCCCGGCCCCGATGCGCAGGCCCAGCTTGCGCTTCTGGCTGTGACCTTTCTGGCGCTGGCGGCTACGCTTGACAGCGTCTGGGCGATCTTCGCCGCCCGGTTTTCGGGCGCGCTTCGCAACCACGGCCGCCTGCGCAACCGGCTGACCGGCGGCGCGCTGATGACGGCGGGCCTCGGCCTCGCGCTGGCGCGCCGGCCGTGAGCCTGCGGCAGGCTGCCCATTGTTTGCGCATCTCGACGCGCGGACAGGGCCTCGTCGATATCACCGGCGCAATCGCGGACTGGCTCGCCGCGCAGCGCCCGGCCACGGGCCTGCTGACAGTCTTCTGCCGGCATACGTCGGCCTCGCTGGTCATTCAGGAGAACGCCGACCCGAGCGTGCAGCGCGATCTTCTCCGCGCCTTTGCGCGTCTTGCGCCCGAGAGCGCCGGCTACGAGCACGCCACGGAAGGCCCGGACGACATGCCGGCGCATATCAAGGCGGCGCTGACGCAGAGTTCGCTGTCGATCCCGGTCGCGGACGGCCTTATGGCGCTTGGAACCTGGCAGGGCATTTACCTGTTCGAGCACCGGCGGGCGGCGCACGACCGGGAGATCGCGCTTCACTATATCGGCGCGTAAAGATTGAACGATCCCCACCGCCTATGTTTGATGGGCGCAAGGGAGCCTTCGGCCATGATGAAACTGCGCTACGCGAAAGCATCGCCCTTCGTGCGCAAGGTGCTGGTCTTCGCCGACGAGATCGGACAGGCGGACCGGATCGAGCTTGCGCCGACCGACGTCTGGTCGGCCGACACCGACATCGCCAAGGACAATCCCCTCGGCAAGGTGCCTGCGCTGGTGACGCGCGATGGAACGTTCGTCGGCTCCTTCGCCTGCTGCGACTATCTGGAGCGTCGCAACGGCGGGCCGAAACTCATACCGGACGAGGCCAAGGCGCATTGGCGGGTGATGCAGGTGCACAGTCTCGCCGACGGCCTTATGGAGGCCACGGTCGCCTACATCATCGAAAGCCTGCGTCGCCCCAAGGAATATGTCTATCCCGGCTATCTCGACCGCCAGATGGCCAAGGCGCACGGCGCGCTCGATGCGCTGGAGGCTCGCCGCGGCGATCTCGAGGCGATCGACCTCGGCTCGATCACGACGGCCTGCGCACTCGGCTATCTCGATTTCCGCTTCGCCGACAAGCTGGACTGGCGCAAGCGCGCGCCAGGGCTTGCGGCCTGGTACGCGGAATTCGCCAAGCGCCCGTCGATGCAGAAGACGCGGCCGGACGTCTGAACCTCAGACGGCCCGCTGGACCAGCAGGACCGCGGTACAGACCGTGAAGGCGATGAAGCCCGGGTGCATCGGCCCGTACGAGATCAGGCAGATCGCCGCGGAGGCGACCGCGAGCCCGATCGTCGTCCAGACCACAGTCGCCTCGAAGGGCGACCCGGCCGCCAGCACCAGAAGCAGGGCCAGCGCCAGCCACGCCAGCGAAGTGATGTGCCATGCGCCGCGCAGGATGCCGCGCGCCCGCGGGCTCTTCAGCACGCCCTGCGGCGGCAGCGCGAGCAGCGGGCCGATGATGCGCGTCTCGCCGAGATAGCTGTGCAGAAAACCGGTCACGAGAAGAATGAGAAAGGCTGCGTAGATCACGGACCGCTCCATCGTCCATACGGATGCGTATGGAGGATAGCGCTGCAGGTGACGGCGTCAATACGCTTGCGTATGGTTACGCATGACGAATGTCAGGCTGGGCCGAGAGGACTGGATCAACGGCGCGATGAAGCTGCTCGCCCAGAGCGGCGCCGCGTCCGTGCGCGTCGAACCGCTCGCGCAGCGGCTTAAGGTCACGAAAGGCAGCTTCTATTGGCATTTCCGCGACCTCGCGGATCTGCAGGACGCGATGCGGCAGGAGTGGATCCGGCGCTCGACGGACTGGGTGATCGACCGCGTGAATGCGCACAGCGGCGATCCGGCAGCGAGATTTCGCAAGTTGATCGAACTCGCCGGCGTCAAGCCGCCGCCGATCGAGCGCGCCGTGCGGGCCTGGGCGGCGGTGGATACGGCGACCGCGAAGACTGTGCGCGCCGTCGACGAGAAGCGCACCGGCTTCGTGCGCGATCTCCTGCTGGAGATGGGCCACGACAAAGTCCGCGCCGAAGCGATCGCGCGCATGCTGACCTGCTTCGTCGTCGGCGAACTGATGTGCGGCTTGACGCCGGACCCGCGCTACAATGCGGCGATTGCCGATCTCATCTGCGCATCGGAGCCGTGAAGCTCACGCGATCCGCGCGCGCACCTCGCCGAGATCGGACACGATGGCGATGCACAGCCGACGCATCTCGTCCGTCGCGGGCAGCACGTCGGGCGCCATGATCGTCTGCATGCCCGCTGCGACAGCCGCCTGCACGCCATTGTAGGAATCCTCCAGCGCGAGACACGCCGCGGGTTCCACCGCGAGCGCGGCGGAGGCGGCGAGATAGGCGTCAGGCGCGGGCTTGGATTTCTCGTAGTCGCCCTTGGCGATGACCGCGTGGAAGCGCGGCAGCAGATCGAATTTTCCGCAGAAGCGCTCGACAGAGGCGCGAGTCGCCGACGTCGCGATGGCGCAGGGAATGGCGCGTTCGGCGAGATGATCGAGCAGGTCGAGCGCGCCCGGCATGGGTTCGACCTCGTCCATGCGGACATCGGCGAAGCGGCGGTAGTGCGTCCAGAAATCGGCAGGCAGATCGCGCATATGCGCATCCAGCGCGGCCCGCGATTGCGGCGTCGCCCCGCCGATGAGGGCCGCGAAGAGGTCGCGCTGGAGCGCGACGCCGAGATGCGCCGCGCAATCGTCGAGCGCGCGCATGCGCAGCGATTCCGTATTGAGCAGCAGACCGTCCATGTCGAAGACGACGGCGCGCGGAGACAGTTTCACGTGCGATGCGCCCGCGCGAAAATCAGTGCAGGATCTGGCTGAGGAACAGCCGCGTGCGCTCGTGCTGCGGATTGGCGAAGAAAGCATCGGGCGTGTTCATCTCGACGATCTCGCCGCGGTCCATGAATATCACGCGGTCGGCCACCTGACGCGCAAAACCCATTTCGTGCGTCACGCACAGCATGGTCATGCCCTCTTCCGCCAGCGACACCATGGTGTCGAGCACTTCCTTGACCATTTCCGGATCGAGCGCCGAGGTCGGCTCGTCGAACAGCATGATCTTGGGGTTCATGCAGAGCGAGCGGGCAATCGCCACGCGCTGCTGCTGGCCGCCGGACAACTGGCCTGGATATTTGTTGGCCTGTTCGGGAATGCGCACGCGCTCGAGGTATTTCATCGCGACCTTCTCGGCCTCGGCCTTGGGCATCTTGCGCACCCAGATCGGCGCCAGCGTGCAATTCTCGAGGATGGTCAGGTGCGGGAAGAGATTGAAGTGCTGGAACACCATGCCGACCTCGCGCCGCACCTCGTCGATGCGCTTGAGATCGTTGGTCAGTTCCGTGCCGTCGACGATGATCTGGCCCTGCTGGTGTTCTTCCAGCCGGTTGATGCAGCGGATCATGGTCGACTTGCCGGAGCCCGAGGGGCCGCAGATCACGATCTTCTCGCCGCGCGCGACATCGAGATTGACGTTGCGAAGGACGTGGAACGACCCGTACCACTTGTTGACGCCGATGAGCCTTATGGCCGGCTCGCCCGGTGCAACCGTCTGTTCCCGTGCGGTATTCGCCACATGAGCCTCCCGGCGTCCGCAGTTGGACGCGGGGCCAGAATGTCACGCCCCGCCGCAACCCGCTAGGCGCCCCGCCGCGAAGCGCGAAGGCCGTTCACGATCGATTGATGGGCCGTGATCGATCCGCGCGACCGCGCCATTCGTAACAAGGGACATACGCGCGGGGCGCTCCGACGGCCACTCTCCGGAGTTGGAGCGCAAGACAAAATAGCTTGTCTGTCAGTTGGTTAACTAGGTTGCGCCTGCTCCGGCCCGGGAGCAGGGGGATCTGTCTCGCCGCTTTCAAGGCGTCGATTATGCACAAGATGGAATCAATCACTTGCGTGTGAGGGGGATTATCTCGCGCAAGACACGACATAGATTGCGCTCATCGCTGACGAACGCAACGCAGCAAACAGGAGAATTCCAATGAAAAACATCAAGATCGCCCTTCTCGCCACCGTCCTCGCCTTCGGCGGCGCCGCAATCGCCAACGCCAATGCGCCGGAAGGCAATGGAGCGGTCGTCACCGCCTCCTACGACAAGCCGGAATCGGGCAACACGGCCGTTACCGCGTCTTATCGTGCGCCGGAAGCCGGCAATTCGGCGGTCACGGCCTCCTACGACAAGCCCGAGGCGGGCAATTCAGCGGTCACCGCGTCCTACCGTGCGCCGGAAGCCGGCAATTCGGCGGTCACGGCCTCCTACGACAAGCCCGAGG
>JASGFP010000011.1:0-47380 GCA_047605445.1 Rhodoblastus sp. | reverse complement strand
AAATGCTGCACATCTTCCTGTCGAACCATCCCGACGACATCGTCTACGGCACGTCGGGCAAGCCCGTGCCGGGCTACGACGCCCGCCTTGTCGACGAGAACGGCGCCGAAGTGGCGGACGGCGAGATCGGCGAACTCTACATTCGCGGCGCCACGGCGGCGGAAGGCTACTGGAACCAGCGCGAAAAGAGCCGCGCCACGTTCCAGGGCGAATGGACGCGCACCGGCGACAAGTACACGCGGGATGCTTCTGGCCGCTACACCTACTGCGGGCGCGCCGACGACATGTTCAAGGTTTCGGGGATCTGGGTGTCGCCCTTCGAAGTGGAGGGCGCGCTGGCCAGCCACCCCGCCATTCTGGAAGCCGCCGTCGTGCCGCACGCCGACGAGGAGGGGCTGCTCAAGCCCAAGGCTTTCGTGGTGCTGAAGCCCGGCGCCTCCGCCGACGATCTCTCGGCTTCGCTGAAGGATCATGTGAAATCGACGGTTGGCGCGTGGAAATATCCGCGCTGGATCGAGGTGCGCGAGTCCTTGCCGAAGACGGCGACGGGCAAGATTCAGCGTTTCAAGCTCAGGGACGAGGCGTGACTGCGCCGAGAGCCGCGGCGCGCTCCACCTCCCCTTCACGGGGAGGTCGCGCTGCGCGGCAGCGCGGATGGGGCCCGATAGGGCGCGGCCATCTTGAGATATTGGCGTTGCGGCTTGAGCCCCACCCGTCCGGCCATAGCCTGTCGCCTCGCGACGGGCGTCCTGACGGACGCCCTTTGGCCGGACACCCTCGCCGTGAAGGGGAGGGAGGGCGCGCCGGGCGTGCCGGCCGATGACCCCCCACGATCTCCATATCGGCGGCCAGCGACTCGAAGGCGCATGGTGGGGGCCGGCGCCCCACATCGCCCCAACGCTCGTGCTGCTGCACGAAGGTCTCGGCTGCGTCGGCTTGTGGGGCGACTTTCCCGCGAGACTGGCCGAGGCGGCCGGCTGCGGCGTGTTCGCCTACTCCCGCGCGGGCTACGGCAAATCCTCGCCGATCCCCTTGCCGCGCCCGCTGTCCTATATGCACGACGAGGCGCGCGAGACGCTGCCGAAAATCCTCGACGCCATCGGCTTTCGGCAGGGCGCGCTGATCGGCCATTCGGACGGCGCTTCGATCGCGCTGATCCATGCCGGCGCGGTGGCCGATCCCCGCGTGAAAGCGGTTGCGCTGATGGCGCCGCATGTCTTCACCGAGGATGTCGGCCTCGCCTCGATCCGGCAGGCGAAGGACGCCTATGAGCGCGGCGATCTCAAACGAAAGCTCGCGCGCTGGCACGATCATGTCGACTGCGCTTTCTACGGCTGGAACGGCGCCTGGCTCGATCCCGGATTCCGCTCTTGGAATCTCGAGGAATTCCTCGGTTCGATCCGCAGTCCCATGCTCGTCGTCCAGGGGGAAGCCGATCAATACGGCACGATGGATCAGGTCCGCGCTATCGTGCGCGGCAGCAGCGCGCCAGTCGAAACGGCCATCATCCCGGGCATCGGCCACTCGCCCTATCGCGAGGCGCCGGAGACGGCTCTCTCGGCCTTGACCTCCTTTCTCGCAGGAAGCGGAATGATGAAAGATACCGCAAATTAGAACTGGACAATGAAAAATAATGCACTATTGTGCAGCGATCCAATGAATAATGTTGCAGGGAGAGGTCATGGCCGACGCTCAACGAAAGCTCGCCAACGGCAAGGATTTCATTGATTTCCAGACCGACCCGTCCCGCTACCGCCACTGGAAGCTGACGGTCGAGGGCGATGTCGCGACGCTGGCGATGGACGTGGACGAGAAGGGCGGCCTGTTCGAGGGTTATGAGCTGAAGCTCAATTCCTACGACCTCGGCGTCGATATCGAACTGGCCGATGCGCTCGCGCGCCTGCGCTTCGAGCATCCGGGCGTGAAGGTCGTGCTGCTGCGCTCGGCCAAGGAACGCGTGTTCTGCGCCGGCGCCAACATTCGGATGCTCGCGGGCTCCGAACACCCGCACAAGGTCAACTTCTGCAAATTCACCAACGAGACGCGCAATTCGATGGAAGACGCGTCCGAGCACTCGGGCCAGAAATTCGTCACCGTCGTCAACGGCACGGCGGCTGGCGGCGGATACGAGCTCGCGCTGGCGACCGACCACATCATGATGATCGACGACGGCAACACCGCCGTATCTCTGCCCGAAGTGCCGCTGCTCGCGGTCCTGCCGGGCACGGGCGGCCTCACCCGCGTCGTCGACAAGCGCATGGTGCGCCGCGACCACGCCGACGTCTTCTGCACCATCGAGGAAGGCGTCAAGGGCCGCCGCGCCGTGCAATGGCGCCTGGTGGACGAAGTCGTGCCGCCCTCGAAACTCGACGCGCGCATCGCCGCCAAGGCGAGCGAACTTGCCGCTTCATCGTCCCGCAAGGGTCCGGCGGAAGGCGTGAAGCTCGCGCCGATCTCGCGCAAATTCCGCGATGGCGGCGTCGACTACAGCCATGTGAAGGTCGACATCGACGCGAGCCAGCGTCTGGCGACCATCACCGTGCGCGCGCCCGAATCCGCGCCGCCGGCCTCGGCCGCTGACGCCGTGAAGCAGGGGGCGCAATTCTGGTCGCTGCTCGTCGCGCGCGAACTCGACGACGCGATCCTGCATCTGCGCAACAACGCCTACGAAATCGGCACAATCCTGTTCAAGACGGAAGGTTCGCCCGCGAATGTACGCGCCTTTGACGCGTTTCTCGAAACAAACAAGGCCGACTGGTTCGTTCACGAAATCCGCCATTACTGGAAGCGCGTGCTCAAGCGCATCGACGTCACCTCGCGCACGCTCGTCTCCGTGATCGAGCCGGGCTCGTGCTTCGTCGGCACGCTCGCCGAACTCGCCTTCGCCTCGGACCGCGCATACATGCTGATGGGCCAGTTGCAGGGCGACAACCGTCCCGTCGCCAAGATCGAACTGACGCAACTCAACTTCGGCGCCTATCCGATGTCGCACGGCCTCACGCGCCTCAACGCCCGCTTGATGGCCGAGCCGAAAAAGGTCGAAGAACTGCAGGCCGAGATCGGCCGCGAGTACGAGGCCGACGAAGCCGAGAGCGCGGGCCTCGTCACCTTCGGCCTCGACGACATCGACTGGGCCGACGAGATGCGCGTGTTCATGGAGGAGCGCACCAGCTTCTCGCCGGACGCGCTGACCGGCCTCGAAGCCAATCTGCGCTTTGCCGGCCCCGAGACGATGGAATCGAAAATCTTCTCGCGCCTCACGGCCTGGCAGAACTGGATTTTCCAGCGCCCCAACGCGGTCGGCCCCGAAGGCGCGCTGTCGAAATTCGGCACGGGCGAGCGCCCGGCCTACGACATGCGGCGGGTCTAGCCGCACTACGAGTCAGTCCCCTCCCCCTTGTGGGGGAGGGCTAGGGTGGGGGGTCGCGCAATCTTGCGGCTTTGGCCCGTGGTAAGCCTCGCTGGATTCCGCGACCCCCCGCCCCTCCCCACAAGGGGGAGGGGAGTCCGATTTCGCGAGAGAGAAACACCAAGGAGCGAGCGATGACCGACACGATCAACGTCGACTATTCCACCCGCATTCCCAACAATGTCGGCCTGACCGAAGACCGCACCGTGCTGCGCGCGCTCGAAGGCTGGCATCCCGGCTATATCGACTGGTGGAAGGACATGGGGCCGGAAGGCTTTCAGGAGGCGCTGGTCTATCTGCGCACCGCCGTTTCCGTCGATCCGCAGGGCTGGGCGAAGTTCGATTATGTGAAAATGCCCGAATATCGCTGGGGCGTTCTGCTCGCGCCGAAGGAAGAGGGCCGCAAGGTCAATTTCGGCAAGCACAAGGGCGAACCGGCCTTCCAGGAAGTGCCCGGCGAATATCGCGCCATGCTGCGTCGTCTTGTCGTCATCCAGGGCGACACCGAGCCGGCCTCGGTCGAGCAGCAGCGCCACCTCGGCAAGACCGCGCCCTCGCTCTACGACCTGCGCAACCTCTTCCAGGTGAACGTCGAGGAAGGCCGGCACCTGTGGGCGATGGTCTATCTGCTCCACAAATATTTCGGGCGCGACGGCCGCGAGGAGGCCGATGAATTGCTGCGCCGCCGCTCCGGCGACGCCGACAGCCCGCGCATGCTCGGCGCCTTCAACGAAAAGACGCCGGACTGGCTGTCCTTCTTCATGTTCACCTTCTTCACCGACCGCGACGGCAAGATGCAGCTGGAATCGCTGGCGCAATCCGGTTTCGATCCGCTGTCGCGCACCTGCCGCTTCATGCTGACGGAAGAGGCCCATCACATGTTCGTCGGCGAGACCGGCGTCGGCCGCACCATCCAGCGCACCTGCGATGCGATGAAGAAGGCGGGCATCGAAGACCCCAACGACATCGCGAAAGTGCGCGCGCTCGGCGTGATCGACCTGCCGACGATCCAGAAGAAGCTCAACCTGCATTACTCGCTGACGCTCGACCTGTTCGGCGCGGAAATCTCGACCAACAGCGCGAATTTCTACAACGCAGGCCTCAAGGGCCGCTTCGGCGAGACCAAGATCGACGACGATCACGTCCTGACCAACGCGACCTATCCGGTTCTCAAGCTCGTCGACGGCAAGATCGTCAACGTCGACGAGCCCGCGCTGACGGCGCTCAACATGCGCCTGCGCGACGATTATTCGGAGGATTGCGCTAAGGGCGTCGAGCGCTGGAACCGCATCATCGCCAAGGAAGGCGTGAATTTCCGGCTCGAACTGCCGCACGTCGCCTTCAATCGCAAGATCGGCGAGTTCCGCAACGTCCACGTTACGCCGAAGGGCCTGATTCTCGGCGATGCGGACTGGGCGAAGGTGCGCGACGACTATCTGCCGTCGCTGTCGGACGGCGAATATATCAACTCGTTGATGACAGGCCATTTCGGCGCGGGCGAATATGCCGGCTGGATCGCCGCGCCCAAGGTCGGCATCGACAACAAGCCCGGCGATTTCGAATACGTTCGTATCGCCGCGTAGTGTAGGTTCGTCATCGCGAACCCGACAGAAGTCCGCTGTTTCGGACTTCGTCTGAAAGCGAAGCAATCTATCCGCCGGCGTTCGGGGATGGATTGCTTCGGTGCTTCGCTCCCCGAAATGCCGGACGGGTCAGAGGATGTTGGAATGAACGCGCCGATCAAACAGCATCTCATCGACCCGGAAATTTGCATTCGCTGCAACACCTGCGAGGAGACCTGTCCGGTCGACGCCATCACGCACGATTCCAACAACTACGTGGTCGACGTCTCGAAGTGCAATCTGTGCCTGAATTGCATTCCGCCCTGCCCGACCGGCTCTATCGACAACTGGCGCATCGTCACGTCGGCCTATTCGGTCGACGAACAATATACCTGGATGGAGCTGCCCGCGCAGGAGCAGATCGTCGTCCCCGGAAATTCCGAAGCGATCGACGACGACGTGCAGGCGCTGATCGACAGCGCGCATACGGGCGCGGGCGGCAAGTCCGTCGCGCCGGCGTCGGCCGCCAAGCCATCGGTCAATCTGTTCAACCGCGACAAGCCGATTGTCGCGACGGTGACCGGCAATTATCGGCTGACGCACGAAGACTCGGACGTCGACGTGCATCACGTCATTCTCGATTTCGGCGACACCGCCTTCCCCGTTCTCGAGGGCCAGTCGATCGGCATCGTCGCGCCGGGCTTGGACGCCGAGGGCAAGCCGCATCGCGTGCGCCTCTATTCCATCGCCTCGCCACGGCATGGCGAGCGTCCGAACCACAATAATCTCGCGCTCACCGTGAAGCGCGAGCCGAACGGCGTCTGTTCCAACTATGTCTGTGATCTCAAGAAAGGCGACAGGATCGAGGTGACGGGCCCGTTCGGCGCAACCTTCCTCATGCCCAACGATCCGGACGCCAACATCGTCATGATCTGCACGGGCACGGGTTCCGCGCCCTTCCGCGCCTTCACCGAATGGCGCCGGCGCGCCGCCCCCAATGCGCCCGGCCGCATGATGCTTTTTTTCGGCGCGCGCCGTCCGCAGGACCTGCCCTATTTCGGCCCGTTGCAGAAAGTGCCGGACGCGTTGCTCGGCAAGCATTTCGCTTATTCCCGCATCCCCGGCGAAAAGAAGGTCTACGTGCAGGATCTCATGCGCGTTCAGCACAGCGAGCTTTCGCGCCTGCTGAAATCCGGCAAGACGCACATTTACGTCTGCGGCCTCAAGGGCATGGAACAGGGGGTGGACGCCGCGCTCGACGACATCTGCCGCAGCGCCGATCTCAAGTGGCACGACATGCGCGATGGCATGCGCGCCGAAGGCCGCTATCACGTCGAGACCTACTGACGCCGGCTCGCCTTCTCTCGACGAATCCGGCATCCTGCATCGATGCGCAAGGATGGTTCGCGAATATCCGCATGGCTCGAGCCATGACGCCCGTCGACAGGTCGACGCCGGCCGCTGAAGCGCTCGCGCGCATTTCCGGCTGGGACAAGGCCCGGCCGTTCGTCGTCGCGCAGCTCGGCCAGTCGCTCGACGGGCGCATCGCGACCGCCAGTGGAGAATCATTCTATATCAACGGCGCTGAAGGCCTCGATCACCTGCATCGCCTGCGCGCGGCGGTCGATGCGGTGGTGGTCGGCGCAGGAACGATCAGCGCCGACAATCCGCAGCTCACCGTGCGGCGCGTTGGCGGGCGGAGCCCTGCGCGCGTGGTCGTCGATCCGCGCGGACGGCTGGGCGCAACCGGCAAATGGCTCGCCGACGATGGAGCGGCGAAGATCGTCGTGAGCGCGGCGGCGCGTTCGCCGCTTCCCGGCGTCGAAACTGTCGTTTTGCCTTCGCGCGAAGGCCGGATCGCGCCGGCCGATATCGTCGCGGCTCTGGCCGAACGCGGATTTCGTCGCATCCTCGTCGAGGGCGGCGCCGCCACGATTTCCTCCTTCGTCGACGCCGACGCGATCGACCGGCTGCACATTATTTTCGGTTGCGCGATCATCGGTTCCGGGCGGCCCGGCCTGGAACTCGCGCCGATTGAAAGACTGGCTGAGGCGCGGCGTCCCGCGACCGAAGTCTACCGGCTCGGCCGTTGCGACTTTCTGTTCGATTGCGCCTTGCGCGACGAGGCCGGGCGTTGAGGCCGTCGGGCGCGCGCGTCAGCGCGGTCGCGCGAACAGGTCGAGATGCCCGATCTCGACGATCGCGCCTATGCGCGCTGCGCGCCAGCCTGCAACCGTTTCCGCGCTGACCAGCCCGGTTTCCGCGCATGCGCCGGCGACGCCATCGGCGAGCGCGTGGATCAGCGTCGCATCGGCGCGCGTCAGCCGCCACGCGCTCCTGCCTGTCGCCGTCACATATCCCCGCGCTTCGAACAGACGTTGCAATACGCCGGTCGCCTGCGGCCCGGCGGACGGGCCAAATCCCTTGTCGCGCGACTGATGTGCATGAAAGGCCGCGAGCATGTCGGCGTCGCGCGCATCGGGCGGCGACCATGTCTCGACGCCGTCGTAGGTCAGCGCCGTATAGAAAGGCGTCCGCGCCTCCGCCACGCAGGCGACGAAACGGCCAAGCCAGTCCGCCGACACGAGATCGAACAGCGCAGCAGCCGTGACGAGAGCGGCGCCTTCGGTCATATGCGCAACATTGCGCGACAGATCGGCCTGAACGAATTCGATTTCGATCGCGCGCCCGTCGCGCATCAGCCGCAGCTTCGGGCCTGCATCATCCGCTTCGTCGGCCCATCGTATGAGGCGCTCGCGCGCCGCCGCCAGCAGGATCGGATCGTGATCGACCATCCGCCAGTGTTGCCGCGCCGGCAGATGCGGCGCGAGCGCGCGCATGTTGGAGCCGAGGCCGCAGCCGAGGTCGACAATGCGCACGTGGTCGCAACGCGCGAAATGCGCGGCGCAGGCGGCAAGGACGTTTTTATTGCGCGAGCGATGGTCGGCGGCTTCCCGCAGGTCGAGCCAGGCGGGTTCGAAGCCGCTCATGTCGAGGCTCCCGCGCGCAACGCGTCCAGAAAAGCGCGCGCCGTATCGCTCCAGCGAAATTGCATTCTTGCGGCGGCCCATGCCGCGTCCGCCAGACCCGCGCGCAGGTTTGGGTCGCCGACGATTGCATTGAGGCAGATCGCCAGCGCCGCCACATCGCCAGCCGGATAGGTCAGTCCGCAGTTTTCGGGCAGCGCGCCGGCGTTCGCGACCTCGCGTGTCGCAATGACAGGAAGGCCGTGCGCAATCGCCTCCGCGATCGCCATGCCGAACCCCTCGAAATGCGATGGCGTGACGAAGACGTCGGCAGCGAAATAGCCGGCCGCGATCTCCTGCGCATCCATCGCGCCAGCGAGACGAACGCGTTCGTTCAGACCGTGCGTGGAGATCAGCGCTTCGATTTCGCGCGCATGATCGGGCGCGAGCGTGCGCGAGCCGGCGACGGTCAGTCTCCAGGCGCCGCCGACGCGCGCCAATGCGCGCACCAGGTCCGCATAACCTTTGCGGGGGATCAGCGAGCCCACCGAGAACAGGCGCATCGTCCCGTCCTGCGAACCTTTCGCTCGCTGCGCTGGCTCGACGCCGGGCGGCGCGACGAAAAGGCGCGAGCGCGGCGCGTCGAATTCGCGCGCCACGATCCCCGCCGTCATCGCGCTCGTTGTCACGATCGCCGCCGCGCGGTCGAGCGCCGCGCTCTCGCTCGCGCGCAGAAGCGCAGCGGCGTCGGGCGAAAGTCCTTCTTCGAGAAAGAGCGGATGGTGAACGAGCGCGACAGGGCGTGGCGAAATCCTGTCGATCAGATCGGCCGGCAGGGCGCCATAGGCGAGCCCGTCAATGACGAGCGCATCTCGCGCATCAGCCGCAAGCAGGCGCTCGCACACGTCCAGATCGCGCGGCGTCGGATGAGGAAAGGATGCAGGCAGCGCAATAGGCCTGACAGAACAGCCGAGCGCGAGAAGTTCGCCCATCACGCGCCGGTCGTAGCCGTAGCCGCCGGTCGGCGCGTTCAGATCGCCGGGATAGGCGAAGTCGATCCGCAAGACCTCACACCGCGCCTTCGTACCAGCCGCGCGCGACATGCGATTCGTGCAAGGTCACGCGGATGCGCTCGACGCCCTCGCCGCCCGGTCCGAGCGCGCCGGATTTCGCGGCTTCAGCCATCTGCAGGAAGATGTGGCGGCTCAAGAATTCCGTCGTCGTCTGCTTGCCTTTGAATTGCGGCAGGTCGTCGAGGTTGCGATAGGCGAGCGGCGCCAGCGCGGCCTCCAGCGCGCTCTGCGCGCGGCCAATGTCGACGACGACGCCCTCATTTGTGAGTTCCTGCCGCATGAAGGCGACGTCGATCACGAATGTCGCGCCGTGCAGGCGCTGCGCCGGCCCGAAAAGATCGCCCTTGAAGGAATGCGCGATCATGATGTGGGATCGCACTTCAACCGCGTACATGTTTTCCCTTTCAATCGTAGACGACGAGCGGAACGACGCCCGGGGCGCCTGGCGCGAGCAGGTGCGGCATCTCGTCCGCAAGGCGCAGGAACGGGACGCGCTCGCCGATCAGCATGTCGAGCCGCGCATCGCAGAGAAGGTCGAGCGCCTTGGCGAGCCGGCGCGCATGGCTCCAGCGCGGCCGGTGCGACGGAGACACCTGCCCCACCTGCGAGGCGACGATTTGCAGGCGCTTCGCATGAAAAGCGCCGCCGAGCGGGGCCTCGACGGCGCGGTCGCCATACCAGCTCATTTCGACAAGGCGCGCTTCGTTTCCGCAAGCGGCGATGGCCGCTGAGAGGCCAGCCGACGTCGCGGACGCGTGGAAAACGACGTCGGCGTCGCGCACGGCGTCGGCGTTCGCCGAAAAGCGCGCGCCAAATGCATCCGCGATCGAGGCGCGCGATGCTTCCGGGTCGATCAGCGTGACATCAGCGCCCGGGAGTCCCGCGCTGAGAAAGGCGATGAGCAGTCCGACAGCGCCGCCGCCGAATATGGCGATGCGGTCGCCGGGCCCTGCGCCGGAATCCCAGAGCGCATTCAACGCCGTCTCCATATTGGCCGCGAGAACCGCGCGGGCGAGTGGAACCGGGTTGGGAACGGGCGCGACCAGCGAGACGGGCGCGACGAAAAAATCCTGATGCGGATGCATCGCGAAGACCGTGCGTCCCACGAGATCGCGCGGACCCGCCTCGATCCTTGCGACGGCGCAATAGCCGTATTTCACGGGATAGGGAAAATCGCCGTCCTGCAGCGGCCCGCGCATGGCCGCATATTCGCTTTCCGGCACGCCGCCGTTGAAGATAAGGCGTTCCGTTCCCCGGCTGATGGCGGAGAAAAGCGTGCGCGCCAGTATCTCGCCTTCGCCGGGCGCAGGCAGGGCATGCGCGCGCAATTCGGCGCGGCCGGGCGCAACGTGCCACAAGGCCCGCGCAATGCGCCGGGCTTCGGGCCGCCGCTGTTCGGCTACAGGCGAATTCATCCGGTTCCTCTTCGCGCTTTCGCAACGCGGCCGTTTGCGGCAAGAAGCAGCGGTGAGACATTCGCCCATGACGGCTGCCGAAACAACCATGACGCCCGCCGGGCTGCAGCAGCTGGCGCAGATCGCGCGCCGCCGCTGGCTCGTGCTGGCCCTCAACCTCGCCGTCTATGCGGGGCTCGTCCTCTGGCTCGCGCATATCCTGTCTGCGGGGGGGTGGAGCGCGCTCGATATCGCTTTCTTCGCCTGCTTTCTCGTCGCGTCCCCCTGGGCGGTGCTGGGCTTCGTCAACGCCTTGCTCGGCCTCTGGCTCCTGCGTTTCTCGCGCGACGGCCTTGGTGCAGCGGCGCCCTTCGCGCTTGCTGGCGACAGCGACGCCGCGCTCGCCGGCCGCTACGCGCTGGTCATGACGGTGCGCAACGAGGACGCCGCCCGCGCCGTCGGCCGCTTCATGCGGATGGAGGCGGAGCTTTCGGCGACGTCGCAGGCGTCAAGCTTCGACTACCATCTGCTTTCCGATACGTCGCAGGAAGCTGTCGCCGCCGACGAAGAACGCGAGATCGGCAGATGGCGCGTAGCGCGGCTGGATGCGGCCGTGCGCATTCACTATCGCCGCCGCGCCGACAATTCCGGTTTCAAGGCCGGCAATGTCCGCGAATTCTGCGCGCGCTGCGCCGATGAATACGACGCGATGGTCGTACTCGACGCCGACAGCTACATGCGCGCGGACGCCGTTCTTCGCCTCGTCCGCATAACCGAGGCGCATCCGAGGATCGGCATCCTGCAATCGCTCGTCGTCGGCGCCCCGTCGCGCTCGGCTTTCGCGCGGCTCTTTCAGTTCGGCATGCGCGCGGGCATGCGCTCCTACACGATGGGCGCGTCCTGGTGGACCGCCGACTGCGGCCCCTTCTGGGGTCATAACGCGCTGGTGCGCATCAGGCCGTTTCTCGACCATTGCGATCTTCCGACGATCAACGGACGGCCCATCCTTTCGCACGACCAGCTCGAGGCGACGCTGATGCGCGCGGCGGGCTACGAGGTGCGCGTGCTGCCGATGGAGAACGGCAGCTTCGAGGAAAACCCGCCGGACATGGTGGAATTTTCCAATCGCGACCTGCGCTGGTGCCAGGGCAACATGCAATATTGGCGGCTGGTCGGCCTTCCCGGAATTCTGCCTGTCGGTCGCTTCCAGCTTCTATGGGCGATCTCGATGTTCATCGGTCTGCCCGCTTCGCAACTCTTGCTGTTGCTGGCGGCGCTGAAGCCGTTCGATGGCGAACCGCCGGCCGCGTTCCCCGTCTGCTCTGCGCTGGCCTTCTATTTCACCTATCTCGCAATCGGCCTCGCTCCCAAGCTTGCGGGCTATGCGGATGTTCTGCTCGCGCGCGAGACGGCGCGTTACGGCGGCATGCCGCATTTCGCCGCGGGGGCCGCCATGGAGCTTGCCGCCTCCTATCTCCTGTCGGCGGCGACCGCCTTCCGCACATCGCTCTTTCTGATCGGCCTTCCCTTCGGCCGCGACCTCTCGTGGGGCGGCCAGCGGCGCGACGCGCAGAACGTTTCCTGGGGCGCGGCGGTCGCTCCTTTCTGGCCCGGAACGTTGTTCGGCCTCGCGCTGCTCGCCGCCCTCGCGTTCGGCGCGCCCCGGGCGATACCCTATGCGCTGCCGTTCGTCGCAGGGCTCATCGTCGCGATTCCTTTCGCGAAATTCACGGCGGCGCCGGCGTTGAGCGATGCGATGGTCGGCGCGGGCCTCTGCGCCACGCCGGAGGAAGTCGCCGGCGACTGGCCGCTCGCCTCAGGGCACGATCACGAAAAACACGAAGGACGCGAAGATCGACAGGTGCACGACGCCCTGTAGCAGCGTGGTGCGGCCCGTGCCCAGCGTGATGACGCTGATGAGCAATGTCAGCGCCAGCAGCACGACCTCCTTGATCGGCAGGCCGAGTTCGATCTTGTAATCCCCGAAGATCGCCAGCGCGCCGATGGCGGGGATGGTGAGCGCGATGCTCGCGAGCGCGGAGCCTAGCGCGAGATTGAGGCTGGTCTGCAGGCGGTTGGCGCTGGCGGCTCTGAGCGCGGCTATGCCCTCCGGCAGCAGCACGACGGTCGCGATCACCACGCCGACGAGGCCGCGCGGCGCGCCCATGCGGTCGATGCCGCTCTCCAGCGCCGGCGTCAGGAATTTGGCCAGCAGCACGACACAGGTGAGCGCGATCAGCAGCAGCGCGGCGCTGAAAGCAGTGGCGCCGGCCGTCGGGTCTGGAAAATGCGCATGGCCGTCGTCGCCCTCGTCGCTTGTGGGCATGAAACTGTCGCGATGACGGACGGTCTGGATGAAGACGAACGAAAAATACAGGAAGAGCGAAATCAGGGCGGCGAAGGCCGTTTGCGACTTCGAGAAAGCCGGCCCGTCGGCGCTGGTCGTCACATTCGGCACAATCATCGTCAGCGCCGTCAGCGCCGCCAGCACCGCCAGCGTCGCGCTCGCGCCTTCGAGACGAAAGCGCTGGGAATGATGCTTCACGCCGCCGAGAAGAAGGCAGGCGCCGACGATGCCGTTGCAGGCGATCATGACCGCGGAAAACACCGTGTCGCGCGCCAGCGCGGGCTTCGGCGTGTCGAAGCCGAGCATGATCGACAGGATGAGGCCGACCTCGATCACCGTGACGGCGATCGCCAGAATGAGCGGCCCGAACGGTTCGCCCGTCTTGCTGGCGATGACCTCTGCGTGATGCACGGCGGCGAAAACCGTGCCGATCAGCGCGACGGCGCTCACGGCGGCCGTCAAGCCGCTGTACCCGCCGAGCGCGGACAATGCGAGCGCAAGCACGCCGGTGAGCGGCCACAGCCATGAACTTCGCGCGGCGAGCGCGGCCTTGAGATCGAATTGAGTCATCACCACAAGATAGGGCATCCTGCGGGCATACGGAAACTTGGCCGGCGGATTTCAGGCGGGCGTTACGCGCCGCAGCGTCAGATTGATGCGGGCGTCGTCGGCAAGCAACGTCGATGTCCCCGAATAGAGCCGGTCGACGCCATGGTGGCAGAAGCGCGATTGCCCGCCGATGACAAGCGCGTCGCCGGAGGTCAGCTTGATTGATTTTGTCGGATCGCCGCGTTTGAGGCCGCCATAACGAAACAGGCATGTCGCGCCAAGCGAGATCGAGAGCACGGGCGCGCGGGGCTCCTGCTCGTCGGAATCGACATGCAGGCCCATGCGCGCGCCCGTGGCGTAAAAATTGACGAGACAGGCTTCGGGCGGGGCGGCAAAACCGGCCAGCGCGCCCCATGCGTCGAGCAGCGCAGGCGGTATGGCCGGCCAGGGCGCGCTGGTGATGGGGTGCTCCGCCTGATAGCGATAGCCGCAGTCCCGATCCGACACCCAGCCAAGCGGTCCGCAATTCGTCATGCGCACCGAGAATGGCTTTCCGGTGCGCGGCATGGTGGGCGTGAACAGGGGCGCCGCGCGCACGACCGCGCGGATATCAGCGACCAGCTTTTCCTGTTCGGCGCGCGAAAAATGCGCCGGGTGCAGTATCAGCCCCGGCGACATTTCGATCACGCCGCCAGAACCTTTTTCGATTCCACCGTCGAATCCGCCTTGAGCCGATAGACCAGCGGAACGCCCGTATCGAGTTCCATCGACGGGATCGTTTCGGGCGTCAGCCCGTCCAGCACCATCGCCAGCGCGCGCAAGGAATTGCCGTGCGCGGCGACGATCGTGCGCTTGCCGTTGAGCACGCCGGGCAGGATGTGCTGGCAATAATAGGGCAGCACGCGCGCAACCGTGTCCTTCAGGCTCTCGCCGCCGGGCGGCGACACATCGTAGGAGCGCCGCCAGACATGCACCTGCTCCTCGCCCCATTTCTTGCGCGCGTCGTCCTTGTTGAGACCGGAAAGATCGCCGTAATCGCGTTCGTTCAGCGCTTGATCGCGCGTCGTCTCGAGCCCGCTCTGGCCGAGCTCGGCCAGCACCAGTTTCAGCGTGTTCTGCGCACGCGTCAGCGCGGAGGTGTAGGCGACATCGAACGACAGGCCGAGCGCCTTCAACCGCTGGCCTGCGGCTTTCGCCTCCTCGATCCCCTTGGGCGTCAGATCGGGGTCTTTCCAGCCGGTGAACAGGTTCTTGAGATTCCAGTCGCTCTGGCCGTGGCGGACGAGGACAAGCAGGCGGTCCATGATTGCTCCTTTGTTCCCTCCTCCCTTGTGGAGGAGGGCTAGGGTGGGGGCGCCGCGAAGCGGCGATCAGTCGTTGAGCCCGAGCACGTCGAGCATGGAATACAGGCCGGGCTTGCGCCCGTGCGCCCAGAGCGCAGCCCTGATCGCGCCATTGGCGAACAGGCTGCGATCCTCGGCGTGGTGTGACAGCGTGATGCGTTCGCCTGAAGTCGCGAGCATGACGGAATGCTCGCCGATGACAGAGCCGCCGCGCAGCGTGGCGAAGCCGATGTCGCCAGTCTTGCGCGCGCCCGTATGGCCGTCGCGCGAGCGCACGGAATGTTCCGCCAGATTGATCTGCCGCCCGCGCGCGGCGGCTTCGCCCAGCAGCAGCGCCGTGCCCGAGGGCGCATCCACCTTCATGCGATGGTGCATTTCCAGAATTTCGATGTCCCAGTCCGGCCCGAGCGCGGCGGCCGCCTTCTGCACCAGCACCGCGAGCACGTTGACCCCGAGGCTCATGTTGCCCGAGCGCACGATCGGCGCGTGGCGGGCGGCGGCGGCGATCTTTCCAAGATCGTCTTCGGACAGGCCCGTTGTGCCGATGATATGGGCGATGCGCGCCTGCGCGGCGAGCGCGGCGAGTTCAATCGTGGCGGCAGGCGCGGTGAAGTCGACGATGCCTTCGGCGTGCAGGACCGCCTGAAGCGCATCCTCGGTCACGGGCACGCCGAGCGGGCCGACGCCGGCGAGTTCGCCCGCGTCCTTGCCGAGCGACGGAGAGCCGGCGCGCTCCAGCGCGGCGCAGACGGTCACGCCGTCCGCTTCGGTGATCGCCTTGACGAGCGCGCGGCCCATGCGCCCGCCCGCGCCCATCACCACCAGCCGCATGTCCGCCATTCGTTTCGCTCCCTTGGTGGCGGCGTTTCTATAGCCGATGCTGGGTTTCGGCAAAACACCGCCTTCGGCCGCTTCGCCGCGCGAGGCGGGCTATAGGCCGCGACCGAACGACACGCCGGGGAGAAGAACGATTAGCGCATCTCACGAACTGGACCATCTGCAGGCCTGGGTCGGGCGCAGTCGCACTTTTTCCGACATTATCGGCGGCGGCCCGGTCGCCGGTCTCTACGCGATGCTGGACCGCGGCGACGCTCCCATCCCGGCCCGGGGAACGGCGATCCCGCCTCTCGCGCACTGGTATTTCGGACTGCCGCATGTGACGCAGGGCGCGCTCGGGCCGGATGGCTTGCAGGCCAAAGACAGCTTCTCCCCGCCGGTTCCGCTGCCGCGCCGCATGTGGGCGGGCGGGCGCATCCGGTTCCATCACCCGCTTCGGGTCGGCGATGATGTGACCCAGACGGCCACGATCGCGACGATCGAGCCGAAAGTTGGCCGCAACGGCGCGCTCGTTTTCGTGACGACCCGCTTTGAAATGGCCAATGCGCAGGGCGTCGCCGTCACCGACGAGATCGACGGCGTTTTCCGAGAGGCTGCGCGACCGGACGAGGCGGCGCGCGCGCCCGTCATGGCGCCGACCGACGAAACGTTCGGCCGCACGGTCGAAATGGACGTCGTCAAGCTCTTCCGCTACTCGGCCATCACCTTCAACGGCCACCGCATCCACTACGACCGGCCCTGGGCGACCGAAGTGGAAGGCTATCCCGGCCTTGTCGTACACGGGCCGCTGATCGCCACGCTGCTGGCGGATCTCTTCTGCGGACAGTTCGGCGCGGAAAAACTGGCCTCGTTGGAATTCAAGGCGCTGAGCCCCCTGTTCGACACCCATCCCTTCCAGATCTGCGGCAGGCAGGACAGCGACGGCTCCGTCGCGCTGTGGACGCGCGGACACGACGGCGCGGCGTCGATGATGTGCAGGGCGACGATGCGCTGACGCGACGGGGCTGCGCTATCCGCGCAGCGCCGCGCCGGTCTTCTTCGTCGCTTCCGCGACGATCTTGGCGGCGACCGCCTCGATTTCCGCATCCGTCAGCGTCTTTTCGCGCGGCTCGAGGCGAACCGAAACCGCGACCGATTTCTTGCCCTCCGGCACGCCGGCGCCTTCGTAGATGTCGAAGACGTTGGCGTCCGCGATCAGCGTGCGATCGGCGCCGAGAACGGCCTTGAGCAGATCGCCCGCGCGCGTCGAACGGTCCACCACGAAGGCGAAGTCGCGTTCGAGCGGCATCAGGTCCGACAGATCGAGCTTCGGCTTGATCTTGGTCGGCTTCGCCTTGGGCGCGGGAACATGATCGAGCGTGATCTCGAAGCCGCAGAGCGGCCCCTCGACATCGAGCGCTTCGAGCGTCGCAGGATGGAATTCGCCGAACCAGCCAACGATGTTCTTCGGCCCGAATTGCAGCGTCGCCGAACGGCCGGGATGCAGGAAGGACGGGCCGCCAGGCGTGATCTGGATGGCGTTGGCGCTCACGCCGAGCGAGGCCAGCAGCGCCAGCGCGTCGGCTTTCGCATCGAACACGTCCACCGGCGCCGCGCGAGAACTCCAGATGCGGCCGGCGCCGCCGACCTTGGCCGTGCCGCGGCGGACGCCGGCGGCATTGTAGAATTGCTCCGTGTCGCCGTCGCCGCGGAAAATCTGGCCGACCTCGAACAGCGCGACATCGTTCGCGCCGCGATCGGCGTTGCGCTGGGCGGCCGCCAGCAGGCCCGGCGCAAGGCTCGGGCGCATGTCGGAGAGATCGGCGGCGATCGGGTTGGCGAGCTTCAGCGCCTCGCCGCCGCCGCCGAAGGTTTCGGCCCGCTGCTTCGACACGAAGGACCAGTTGACCGCTTCCAGCATGCCGCGCGCGGCAAGCGCGCGCCGCGCGCCGGACACGCGCCGCTGCAGCAGCGTGAGCACGGGCTCGGCGACGCCGTGCGCCTCGCGCGCCATCGGCGTCGACTGCACGCGGTCGAGGCCTGCGATGCGCACGATCTCTTCGACGAGATCGGCGATGCCTTCGACGTCGGGCCGCCAGGACGGAATATGGACGAAGGCGCGGTCGGCGTTGCCGGCCGTGCGCTCGACGGGGAAGCCGAGCTTCTCGAGAATGGCCGCCATCTCCGAAGTCTCGAGTTCGAGACCGGTCAGGCGCTGCACCTCGCTCCACGGGAAGAGCAGCGCGGGACGCGTGGGCGGCAGATGGCCGGCGACGACCATTTCGGAAGGCTCGCCGCCGCAGAATTGCATCACCAGTTCGGTCGCCAGATCGCAGCCGGGCACATTGAAGGCCGGATCGACGCCGCGCTCGAACCGGTAGCGCGCGTCGGTGGAAATGCCGAGGCGGCGGCCGGTGTTGGCGATGTTGTAGGGATCCCAGAGCGCGCTCTCGATCAGCACGTCGGTCGTGGTCTCGTCGCAGCCCGAATGCTCGCCGCCCATCACGCCGGCGATCGATTCGACGCCGTTGTCGTCGGCGATCACGACGTTGGAGGATTCGAGCTTGTAGGTCTTGCCGTCGAGCGCCAGGACTTCGTCGCCATCGCGCCCACGGCGCACGACGAGATTGCCGGCGACCTTCTTCGCGTCGAACACGTGCAGCGGCCGCGCGCGGTCGAAGGTGACGTAATTGGTGATGTCGACGAGCGCATTGATCGGACGAAGCCCGATCGCCTTGAGGCGCTGCTGCATCCATTCGGGCGAGGGACCGTTCTTCACGCCGCGCACCATGCGCAACGCGAATTGCGGGCAGAGCTTGCGATCATCGCCCGTGAAGTCGAGCGTGACGTTGACCGGGCAGGGATAGGCGCCCTTCGCCGGCGTGACGGCCGGCGTCTTCAGCTTGCCGAGGCCCGCGGCGGCGAGATCGCGCGCGATGCCGGACACGCCGGCGGCGTCCGGACGGTTCGGCGTGAGATTGATCTCGATGACGGGATCGCCAAGGCCCGCCCATTCGACGTAGCGCTGGCCGACCGGCGCATCGTCGGGCAGTTCGATGATGCCGTCGTGATCTTCGGAGAGTTCGAGCTCGGCGGCCGAGCAGAGCATGCCCAGCGACTCGACGCCGCGGATCACGCCCTTGCCGAGCGTGATCTTCTTGCCGGGAATATATGTTCCGGGCGGAGAGAACACGCTCTTCATGCCAGTGCGCGCATTCGGCGCGCCGCAGACGACCTGCACCGGGGCGCCCGCGCCCGTGTCGACCATGCAGACGCGCAGGCGGTCCGCGTTCGGATGCTGCTTGGCCTCCGTGACGTAAGCGATCGTGAAATCCTTCAGCGCCGCTGCGGGATCGACGACGTTTTCGACCTCGAGCCCGATGCGCGTCAGCGTCTCGCAGATTTCCGCGAGAGACGCCTCGGTCTCGATGTGGTCCTTGAGCCAGGAGAGCGTGAATTTCATTGTTCGTGCAACCTCAGTCCGTCAGATCGACGAGCCAGCGGGAATTGACCCAGCCCCACTTGCAGGGGCCATCGTATGTCGTGGGCCGCGCCATCCGTCGCGCAGCGGTTTCGTCAAGTCCGCAGGTCTTCGCCGCCGCGTCGAAATCGGCGTCCTGGCCAGCCGAGTAGATCACGCCCTTCCACGCGCCCCTGCGCGCGAGCGCGAAAACGAAACGTCCATTCCTCAGCTGGTCGCGCTCCGCGAAGGTCTCGCCGGGGCCGGCGCGAACGGCAAGAAAACCGTCGCCCTTGGCGTTCAGTCCCTGCACCTTCGCCCAGCCGTTCGCGCCATCGACGTAATAGGCGTCCCCGATTTTCACGCGCTTCAGCACGATCGGCGTCGGCGCTTCGGCCACGGCCGCCGTCGCGGTGATCATGCAGGCTATGGCGATGATCGGCCGCATCGCGTCAGGCGCTCAAACCGCCGGCCAGCGTCGGGAAATCCAGCGGACGGAACCCGTAATGCGACAGCCAGCGCACGTCGGCTTCGAAGAAGGGTCGCAAATCCGGCATGCCGTATTTCAGCATGGCGATGCGGTCGATGCCCATGCCCCAGGCGAACCCCTGATAGATGTCCGGGTCGAGGCCGACATTGCGCAGCACGTTGGGATGCACCATGCCGCAGCCCAGAATCTCCAGCCAGTCCTCGCCCTCGCCGAAGCGGATTTCGCCGCCCTGGCGCCGGCACTGGATGTCGACCTCCATCGATGGTTCCGTAAAGGGGAAGAACGACGGACGAAACCGCATCTTCACGTTCTTCACCTCGAAGAACGCCTTGCAGAATTCCTCCAGCACCCATTTGAGGTTGCCCATGTTGGCCGTCTTGTCGATGACGAGGCCCTCGACCTGATGGAACTGCGGCGTATGCGTGGCGTCGGAATCGATGCGATAGGTGCGCCCGGGGCAGATGACGCGGATCGGCGGCTTCTGCGCCAGCATGGTGCGGACCTGCACCGGGCTCGTATGCGTGCGCAAGAGCTTGCGCTTGCCGTCAGGCCCCGGATTGAAGAAGAACGTGTCGTGCATCTCGCGGGCCGGATGGCCCTCGGGAAAGTTGAGCTTGGTGAAATTGTAGTCGTCGGTCTCGACATCAGGGCCTTCGGCGACCGAGAAGCCCATGTCGGCGAAAATCTCGGTCAGTTCGTCCATCACCTGGCTGATCGGATGGATGCGGCCGGTGTCCGGCCCGCCAGCGCGCACCGGCAGTGTCACGTCCAGCGTCTCGGCGGCGAGGCGCGCTTCGAGCGCTGCGCTTTTGAGCACGGTCTTGCGCTCGGCCAGCGCCTCGCTCACCCGGTCCTTCAGCACGTTGATCGCCGCGCCCGCGGTCTTGCGCTCGTCCGGCGCCATCTTGCCGAGCGTGGCGAGTAGCGCGGAAACGGAGCCCTTCTTGCCGAGCGCGGCCACGCGCACGTTTTCGAGGGCGCCCTCGTCGGCGGCGGCTGAAATCTGGCCGAGGATTTCGGTTTCGAGCGTGTGCAGGTCGGACATGTTTTGCCTGAAAATGAAGTCGCGCGGCTTGTGCCACGCGGATCGGGAGATGTCGAGAATCTCCCCGAAACGCAAAAGGCCCGCCGGAGGCGGGCCTTTCAACGGTCGAACCTGAAGAAATCAGGCCGCCTTGGGCAGCGCCGCCTTGGCCTTTTCGACGATGGCGGCAAAAGCTGCCGGCTCGGCGATGGCGAGCTCGGACAGGACCTTGCGGTCGATCTCGATGCCGGCCAGCGCCAGACCCGAGATGAAGCGGCTGTAGGTCAGGCCCAGCTCGCGCACGGCGGCGTTGAGACGCTGGATCCAGAGCGAGCGGAACACGCGCTTCTTGGCCTTGCGGTCGCGCGTGGCGTACTGCATCGACTTGTCGACGGCGGCCTTGGCCGTGCGGATCGTATTCTTGCGGCGACCGTAAAAGCCCTTGGCGGCTTCCAGGGTCTTCTTGTGCTTGGCGTGCGAGGTGACGCCTCTCTTGACGCGAGCCATTTACAGAACTCCTTGAAAGGAAAAGGGAACCTGACTTCAGCCGTTGGGCAGGAAGTACTTCTTCACGTTGTCGCCGTCCGTCTTGAACATGACGGAGGTGCCGCGAAGGTTCCGGATCTGCTTCTTGGTCCGCTTGATCATGCCGTGGCGCTTGCCGCGCTGGGCATAGACCACCTTGCCGGTGCCGGTGATCTTGAAGCGCTTTTTAGCGCCCGACTTGGTCTTCAACTTGGGCATTTTGCTCTCCTGTGGGCCGCGCCGAAGCGAGAACCCCTGTTGTTCGCTTGATTGAGCGATAAAAACCGCCACGGCAGCCCATCACTGGCCGGGCGGTTAGAGCGCGGCTTATATGCTGAAAGCGGGCGGCCGATCAAGGGGCGGCGGCAATCTCCCTCCCTCCCCCCTGCGGGGAGGGCCGGGGTGGGGGCAGTCGAGGGAACAGTCTCGCGACATTGCGCCCGCACGACCGACCCCCACACCAGCCCCTTCCCGCAAGGGGGAGGGGAGCTGCGGCAATGACGGCTGGACCCACCGGGCAGACATGCTAGCGTCCGCCGCAAATCGACGGAGGATCCATGGAGCGCTCGTTCGCTACCGAAATCGAGAGCCTGAAGCTCGGCGAGGGCGAGGTGTTTCATGGCGAGGGCATCCTCGCCGTCACCAAGGCCCTGCTGCAAGCCGGCGTCTCCTATGTCGGCGGCTACCAGGGCGCGCCCGTCTCGCACCTGCTCGACGTGATGGTCCAGGCCAAGGACTACATGGCCGAACTCGGCGTGAACGTCGTCGCCTGCACCAACGAGGCTTCGGCCGCCGCCATGCTCGGCGCCTCGATCATGTATCCCGTGCGCGGCGCGGTGACATGGAAGTCGATCGTCGGCACCAATGTCGCGGCCGACGCCCTCTCCAATCTCGCCTCGCCTGGCGTGAAGGGCGGCGCGCTCATCGTCGTCGGCGAGGATTACGGCGACGGCGCCAGCGTCATCCAGGAGCGGACGCACGCCTATGCGATGAAGTCGGCGCTCTGGCTGATGGACCCGCGCCCCAACCTGCCGACCATTGTCCGTTGCGTGGAAAAATCCTTCGAACTGTCGGAGGCCTCGCACACGCCGGTCATGATGGAGCTGCGCATTCGCGCCTGCCACGTGCAGGGCGAATTCGTCGCCAAGGACAATGTGAAGCCCGCAGTCTCCACGCTCAACAGGCAGCCGGCCGCCCCGCACGATTACGCGACGCTCGCTCACCCGCCCGTCACCTTCGGGCACGAGATCGCCAAATACGCCGACCGCATGCCCGCCGCGCGAAGGTTCATCGTCGGCCACGGGCTCAACGAGAAGATCGACGGCCGCCACGGCGAGGTCGGGATCATCGTGCAGGGCGGCATCACCAATGCGCTGATCCGCGCGCTGCAGGAGATCGGGCTTGCCGATGCGCAGGGGCGAAGCGACCTGCCCATGCTCGTGCTCAACGTCGTTTATCCGCTCTGCCCGGACGAGATCGTCGGCTTCTGCGCCGGCAAGAAAGCCGTGCTCGTCGTCGAGGAAAGCCAGCCCGAATATATCGAGCACGAGATTTCTTCCATCCTGCGCCGCGCCGATGTGAACACGTCGCTGCACGGCAAGGACATGCTGCCGATGGCCGGCGAATATACGTCGGAGGTCCTCGTCTCCGGCCTCGCCAAATTCATCGACAAGGAGATCCCGCGCCTCGGCAATTCCGGCGCGAAGGCCTATGCGGAAGAAATCGCGGAACTGCGCAAGAAGGCGCTGGCCGCGCTCGGCGGCCCGCCGCCCGCGCGTCCGCCGAGCTTCTGCATCGGCTGCCCGGAGCGGCCCTTCTTCTCCGCGCTGAAACTGGTGGAAAAAGAGGAAGGCCGCTTCCACGTCTCCTCCGACATCGGCTGCCATGCGTTCGGCACCTTCGCGCCCTTCTCCTTCGGCAATTCGATTCTCGGTTTCGGCATGTCGCTCGCCTCAAGCGCCGGCGTGCAGGGTTTCGCCGACAAGCGCCCCATCGCCATCATGGGCGACGGCGGCTTCTGGCATAACGGCCTGTTGTCGGGCGTGACCGCGCGCCTGCTCAACAAGAGCGACGGTCTGCTGGTCATCATGAAGAACGGCTACACGTCGGCGACCGGCACGCAGGATCTGGTGTCGACGCCGCATCCTGAATTCAAGCGCTCGGCGGGCGGCGACTCGACCACAGACACGGAGATGACGATCGAGGGCACGCTCAAGGGCCTCGGCGTCAAATGGCTGAAGAGCGTGCACACCTACAAGGTGAGCGAGATGCGCGACACGCTGAAGGAGGCGATGACGACGAGCTACGACGGCTTGAAGGTCATCGTCGCCGAGGGCGAGTGCCAGCTCGAACGCCAGCGCCGCATGAAACCGATCCGCGCTGCGGCGCTCGCGGCAGGCGAGCGCGTCGTGCGCACGCGCTATGGCGTCGACGACGAGACCTGCACGGGCGACCATTCCTGCATCCGCCTCTCCGGTTGCCCGACGCTGACGGTAAAGACCTCGGACGACCCGCTCAAAAGCGATCCCGTCGCGCATGTCACGAACGGCTGCGTCGGTTGCGGCCTGTGCGGCGAGGCGGCCCATGCGGCGACGCTGTGCCCCTCCTTCTACCGCGCCGAAATCGTCTCGAACCCGAGCGGCTTCGATCGCTTCAAGGCGCGCGTCCGCCGCATCTTTCTGAAGGCCGCGTAATGGACACGAAGGTTCGTTCGATCCTGATCGGCGCGCTCGGTGGCGAGGGCGGCGGCGTGCTCATGGACTGGATCGTCCATTGCGCGCGGATGAGTGGGCTGGCCGTGCAGGCGACGTCGGTGCCCGGCGTCGCGCAGCGCACCGGCTCGACCTCCTATTACATCGAGATGGCCGAGAAGAGTCCGGGCGCGCCCGATCCCGTCTTCGCGCTCATCCCCATGCCCGGCCGCGTCGACTACGTCGGCACGAGCGAACTGGTCGAGGCCGCCCGCCTGATGGAGCGCGGACTGGTGTCGCCGACGCGCACGGCTCTCGTGACCTCGACCAGCCGCTTCTTCACGACGGCTGAAAAGATGGAGATGGGCGATGGGCGTTTCGATTCGCAACGTGTGATCGCGGCGGGGCAGGAACTGGCCAAGACATTCGTCACGCTCGACCTCGAACGCATCGCCCGCGAGACCGGCACAATGGTGAGCGCGACTTTGTTCGGCGCGCTGGCCGGCGTCGGCGCGTTTCCGTGGGACCGCGCGACCTGCGAGGCGGCGATCGGCGGCGGTCGGTCGGCTGGCGCGAGCCGCGCGGGGTTCAATGCGGCATATGATGGCGTGACGCGGCTTCTTGCCGCCCCCGAGTCTTCCTCCCTCCCCAATTCGAAGTCGGCTGCTGCCGACTTCGACCAAAACGTGGGGAGGGCTGGGGAGGGGGTCGCGGGGTCTTTCGGCGTGATCGCGCGACCCCCCACCCCAACCCTCCCCCACAAGGGGGGAGGGAGTCAGACTGCCGACCCGGCAGCGATATTCGCCTCGCTCCCCACCGAAGCCCGCGAGCTCGCAGCCCTCGGCTATGCCCGCTGCATCGACTACCAGGACCGCGCCTACGCCGATCTTTTCGCGCAACGCGTCCAGTCCCTAGCCAAGGCCGCGCCCGCCTCGCCCGAGCGCGACCACGCGCTCGCCGAAGCCGCCCGCCGCCTCGCGCTGTGGATGACCTACGAGGACATCGCCCGCGTCGCCGATCTCAAGACGCGGCCCGAGCGTTTTGCCAGGATTCGCGCCGAGGCCGAAATGCGCGACGGCCAGATTCTCAACGTCGTCGAATATCTCAAGCCCGGCGCGGAAGAGCTTGCCGCCGTCCTGCCTGCAGGGCTCGGCGCCTGGTTCATGCGGCGTGTGGAGCGGAAGGGTTCGCCGGGCATGCTCGGCCGCCCCGCCTTCATCACGACCACGAGCCTGCACGGCTTCGCGATGATGCGCCTGCTCGCGCAATTCCGCCGCATCCGTCGCTCGTCGCTGCGCTTCGGGCAGGAGCAGGCGGCGATCGAGCGCTGGCTCGAAGCGATGAAAGCGGCGCTCGCCGCGTCGCCCGCCTATGCCGCCGCGCTCGCGGAACTGCCGCGCCTCCTCAAGGGCTATGGCGAAACGCAGGCGCGCGGGTTGCGCAACTACAATGCGATCTTCGAGAGCCGCGTGGCGCCCGCCATGGCCGGACGGGATTTTTCGGGCGCGGCGGGATTGCGCAAGGCGATATCGGCGGCGCTCGCAGATCCCGAGCATGTCGCGCTCGATGCGGAATTGCGCGCAGCGGCCGAATAATCCGCAACCTCGCCGTCATTGCGAGGAGCGCAGCGACGAAGCAATCCATCCCCCGGGACATGCCATCGCGCCACCAATAGTGCGGCAGGCGCCCGGGGATGGATTGCTTCGCTTCGCTCGCAATGACGGCGCGGGAAAATGGACCGCGAGCCTTCAGGCTCGCCTTGGTCTTTCTGCGAGCCTGAAGGCTCGCGGTCCGGTCACGCTCCGGCCGCGCACTTCGACGCGCACACCGCGTAAACCCCGTCGCGTCCCAGCACATGCGCGATACGCCGGCCCGAGAACAGCCGGGCTATGGCGGGATGGTGCAGGTTGAGGCCGCCCGCATAGGCGCCGAAGGCCGGCGCCAGCAGACGTGCGCCGTCCGTAACGAAAGCGCGGCGGCGTCCGCCGATCACGGCGACGGGATGCAGATGCCCGGCGACCTCGCCATGCGAATCGCGGGCGGATGGTTCGTGCCGCAGGATCAGCGCGCCGAGCCGCATTTCCGCGCGGCGTTCGCCGCCGATATGCGCGGCTATTTCGGGATCGTGATTGCCGGCGATCCATATCCACTCGCGCCCCGCCTGCAACGCCGAAATCCGCGCGCTGTCGTCGGCGCTCAGTCGCTGGCCTGCATCCCGGTCGTGAAAGCTGTCGCCGAGCGCGATCACCACGCGCGGGCGCCAGCGCATCACGACCTGCGTCAGCCGCGCAAGCGTGGCGGCGGTGTCGTAGGGCGGCAGCATCATGCCGCGCCGCGCGAAGGACGAGCCTTTCTCCAGATGCAGGTCGGCGACGACGAGCGCGCCCGCGCGCGGCTCGTAGAGCGCGCCGGCGGGGTCGAGCACGAGACGCTGGCCCGCGACGACGAGCGATGCGTGGCGCTCGCTCAATCCTTCGGCCTCCATTGCACACATGCCAGCATTCAAGGGTGGGCTTCCTGAATCAATTCTTCCGCCGCCATGCGCAGCGCCTCGTCGCGCGCCTCGCCATAGACCGGCTCCTTGCCGATTTCCAGCATGACGGGAACCGCGAGCGGCGAGATGCGATCGAGCGCGCGATGGACGATTCGGCCCTCGATTCGCCGGAGCATGGCGGAAAGCCGGCCGATGTCCAGAAGCCCGGTCGCCGCATCCGCATAGGCGGCTTCCAGCAGAATGTGGTCGGGCTCGTGACGGCGCAACACGTCGTAGATAAGGTCCGTCGAGACCGTCGCCTGCCGCCCCGTCTTCTCCTTGCCGGGAAAGCGCATCTCGATGAGATGCGCCACGATGGCGCAATTGCGGAAGGTGCGTTTCATCAGCGCAGATTCCTGCAACCAGGCGTCGAGGTCGTCGCCGAGCATGTCCTGGTTGAACAGCGAGGCCATGTCGGCGCGCGCGGTATCCGCCAAAGACCACACGGCCATCGCATAATCGTTGGCGACGAAGCCGAGTGGCTTCAGCCCGGCGCGTTCCATGCGGCGCGTCAACAGCATGCCGAGCGTCTGGTGCGCGAGCCGCCCCTCGAACGGATAGGCGACCGTGAAGAAGCGATTGCCGCGCGGAAAAGTCTCGACCAGCAGATTGTCGCGTTTCGGCAGCACGGACCGTTCGCGCTGTTCGCCCAGCCAGTCGCGCACCTGCTCGGGCAGATGCTTCCAGCTCGCCGGGCTCGCCAGCATGCCGCGCACGCGTTCGGCGAGATAGGTCGAGAGCGGAAACTTGCCGCCCATGTAGGAGGGAATCTTGGGCGCATCGCCCTGCGCGCGGCGCACCAGGGCCTCGTTCTCGACGATGCCTTGTAGCGCGAGGATTTCGCCGCCGAACAAAAAGGTGTCGCCGGGCGTGAGGGTCTCGATGAAATATTCCTCGATCTCGCCGAGCACGCGTCCGCCGCGCGTGAGCGGGCCGGTGTAGTTCGAGCCGTCATTGAGAGGAGCGGAGCGACGAGGCAATCCATCCACGCCCGCTTGTCCAGAGCCGGGGATGGATTGCTTCGCTGCGCGCGCGATGACGGCGCGCTTGCCCGCATTGCGCGTCAGCCGCACCTTCAGCTTCGTCTCTTCGACGATCACGCCGACATTCATGCGATAGGCCTGCGCGATGCGCGCATTGGCGATGCGCCAACGGCCATCTGCATTCTGCTTGATCTTGGCGAAACGGTCGTAGCTCTTCAGCGCGTATCCGCCGGTCGCGACGAAGGCGAGCGCGCGGTCGAAGGTTTCGCGCGTCAGCGCCGCATAGGGCGCAGCGGAAGATATTTCCTCGTAGAGCGCATCCGCCGCGAAAGGCGCCATGCAGGCCGAGCCCAGAATATGCTGGCACAGCACGTCGAGCCCGCCGACGCGGGCGACCGGCGTGTCCTGCGCGCCCTCTCGCGCAGCCGCCACGGCGGCGACGCATTCCAGCACCTCGAAGCGATTGGCTGGCACCAGCAGCGCGCGCGAGGATTCGTCCAGTCGGTGATTGGCGCGCCCGATGCGCTGCGCCAGTCGGCTGGCTCCTTTCGGCGCGCCGACGTTGACGACCAGATCGACATCGCCCCAGTCGATGCCGAGATCGAGCGTGGAGGTGCAGACGACCGCGCGCAAGCGCCCATCCGACATGGCCGCTTCCACCTTACGCCGCTGGCCTGCGTCGAGCGAACCGTGATGCAGCGCGATCGGCAGCGCGTCCTCGTTGATGCGCCAGAGCTCCTGAAAGACGAATTCCGCCTGCGCGCGCGTGTTGACGAAGATCAGCGTCATTTTCGCGCGTCTGATCGCGTCATAGATCTCGCCCAGCGCATGGCGCGCGCTGTGGCCGGACCACGGCAGCCGTTCCTGCGTGTCGAGAATGGACAGATCGGCGCGCGCGCCGGGCGGCGCCGTAACGAGATCGGCGAGGTTTCCGCGCCCCACGATATAGCGCCGCAACTCGCTGGGATCGCGCACGGTGGCCGACAGGCCGGTGACGCGATGGGCGGGCGCAAGGCTGCGCAAGCGCGCCAGCCCCAGCGCCAGCAGATCGCCGCGCTTCGACTGCGACAGCGCATGCAATTCGTCGAGAACCACGCGGCGCAGGTCGCCAAACAGATGGGGCGCGTCGGGCGAAGCGATCAGCAGCGCGAGCTGTTCGGGCGTCGTCAGCAGCATATCAGGCGGATCGCGCCGCTGCCGCTGGCGCTTCTGCGCGGACGTGTCGCCGGTGCGCGTTTCGATCCGAACCGGCAGGCGCATTTCCGAGACGGGGATTTCCAGATTGCGATGGACGTCGACGGCAAGCGCCTTCAAGGGCGAGATGTAGAGCGTGTGTAGCCGCCCGCCCGGCCGGTTGGCGCGGCCTCCTTCGGTTATGTCGATCAGCGAGGGCAGGAAGCCCGCCAGCGTCTTGCCGGCGCCCGTCGGCGCGATCAGCAGCGCGTCGCGGCCGGCCTGCGCCGCGTCGACCAGCGCCCGTTGATGGGGCCGCACGGACCAGCCGCGCGCCGAGAACCAGGCCTCGAATTGCGGGGGGAGAGCGGCGACGGTCACGGTGAAAAGCTAGCGCCTCGGCCCGTGGGTTCAAATCACGAAACGAATCAACGGCTCCGTTTTGTTTTGTGATGCGCCTCACAGATTGGGTCGGCGGGTGAAGCCTATGATCTTCCCGTGACTTTCGGGACCTGCCCCCCGAATTTCATAAGAGGCCCCGCGCTGTGGGGGCTGCGGGGCCTCGTCTTTTCTCCTCCGCAATTCATTCATGATCGGTTCAGCCCGAGGCTGAAAAAACTTGGCTCCAGTCGCTGGAGATCGAGGAGACCGACATGACCCCGTTCAAGACCCTTTCGACCGGCCTCGCCGTCGCCGCGCTCGGCGCGGGCCTTGCGGCCTCCACCCCGGCTTCGGCCAACCCCGGCGCCGTTATCGCGGGCGTGGTCGGCGGCGTGGCGGTCGGCGCCATGATCGCCGGCGCGGCCAACGCCGCCAACGGTCCCTACGGCGGCCCTTACGGCTATTACCCGGCCCAGCCGGTCTACCAGCCCGCGCCCGTCTACGCGCCGCGCCCGGCCTACGATGTCGAGCCAGCCGCCCAGCCCGTCTACGACGAGGAGGAGGTCGACTACGCGCCGCGCTGCCGCGTGATTCAGCGCCCGGTCTACGACGACTGGGGCCGCTTCGTCGGCTATCGCCAGGGCCGCCGCTGCCGCTGAAGCCGCGATCCGGCGGCGCTTCGCGGAACCAAAGGCCGGGTCCGTTCGTTTGGCATGAGCGAAAACGCACATCGCCCGGAACGGGCCCGGTTCATAAGAGGCCATCGACCGGATGCGGTCGACGCCCGAAGGGAACGCAGCCATGACCGCCACCGCCGCCCAGAAGCCCCGCCTGAACGCCTTCTCCAAGGCCATTCTTGCCGCGACTGCCGCCGTCGGCCTCGCCGCTGTTGTTTCCGCCGCGCCGACCAATGTCGCCGCCTACGGCCGGTCGCAGATCAAGGCGCCGGAAGCGGTGCGCACGCTGAGCGCCGCGCCGGGTCTGGTTCTGACCCGCGGCGCGCGCGGCTCGCTCGACGAGGGCTGCTACGCCGTATCGTCCGCCGATGGCTCGACCCGCTCGGCCATGTTCTGCGAATAACGCGCCTGTCTCGACGCCAGTTCGTGGCGCGCTAGATTGACGGAATGGCCGAAACCTCGGCGGCAAGCTCCATCCTCACCATCACGCCGGCGGGCCTCTATTGCCCGGCCGGCGATTTTCATGTCGACCCTGCCCGCGGCGCGCCGCGGGCGCTTGTCACCCACGGCCATTCGGATCATGCGCGCGCTGGCTCAGCCCAGGTGCTGGCGACCGAGGCCACGCTCGCCATCATGCGTGCGCGCCTGGGCGCCAATTACGCCGGCGCGACCCAAGCCGCCCGCTACGGCGAACCGCTGACGATCGGCGCAGCGCGCGTCACCTTCTTTCCCGCAGGCCATGTGCTCGGCTCCGCGCAGATTCTCATCGAGGCGCAGGGCCGCCGCGTCGTGGTGTCGGGCGATTACAAGCGTGCGCACGATCCGACCTGCGCGCCCTTCGAACTCGTGCGCTGCGACGCTTTCGTCAGCGAGGCGACCTTCGGTCTGCCGGTGTTTCGTCACCCGCCGGCCGCGGACGAAGTGGCGAAGCTTCTCGCCTCGCTGCGCGTCTTTCCCGAGCGCGCCCATGTCGTCGGCGCCTATTCGCTCGGCAAGGCGCAGCGGCTGCTCGCGCTTCTGCTCGAGGCCGGCTGGGACAGGCCGGTCTGGGTTCACGGCGCGATGGAAAGCATGGTGGCCCTCTACCGCGCTCATGGCGTGCGCATGGCCGAGACGCGGCATGTGACGCAGGACGACAAGCCGAAACTTGCGGGCGAGATTGTGCTCTGTCCGCCGTCGGCCGCCTCCGACCTTTGGCTGCGCAAGATGCCCGATCCGCTCGTCGCTTTTGCTTCGGGCTGGATGCGTGTGCGCGCCCGCGCGCGCCAGCGCGGCGTCGAACTGCCTCTCGTTGTTTCCGACCACGCAGACTGGCCCGAACTCTGCGCGACGGTGAAGGAGACCGGCTGCGAGGAATTGTGGGTCACGCACGGCGCGGAAGAAGCGCTGGTGCATTGGGCGCAGACGCACGGGCTCGCCGCGCGCCCCTTGCACATGATCGGCTTCGGCGACGAGGACGAGACGGACGATGCGGGAGCGCAGGCGTGAACCGCTTCGCGCAATTGCTCGATAGTCTCTCGTATCAGCCGGCGCGCAACGGCAAACTTCGCCTCATGACGGATTATTTCCGCCACACGCCCGATCCCGAACGCGGCTATGCGCTGGCCGCTCTCACCGGCGGCCTGTCGTTTCGTCACGCCAAGCCGGCGCTCATCCGCGACCTCGTCGCCGAGCGCATCGATCCCGCCCTGTTTGCGCTTTCATACGATTTCGTCGGCGATCTCTCCGAGACGGTCGCGCTCATATGGCCTGCGAACGTCGGCGCCCATGGCTCCAATCATCCGCCGCTGCTGCTGTCGGAAGTCGTCGAGGCGCTGGCGCGCGCCGGCCGCAACGATCTGCGCAAATTGCTGACGGGCTGGCTCGATGCGCTCGACGAAACCGGCCGCTGGGCGCTGCTGAAGCTCATTACCGGCGCGCTGCGCGTCGGCGTGTCCGCGCGTCTGGCGCGCACGGCTGTGGCCGAACTCGGGCCCGTCGAAGTCGATGCGGTCGAACAGGTATGGCATGGGCTCGCGCCGCCTTACCTGCCGCTGTTCGCCTGGCTCGAGGGTCGGGGCGAGCGGCCTGCCGCCATCGACCCCGCGCCCTTTCGTCCGGCCATGCTGGCGCAGCCGCTGGACGAGAAGAATTTCGACGCGCTCGATCCACGCGAGTTCTGCGCCGAGTGGAAGTGGGACGGAATCCGTCTCCAGGTTTCGGCCGGGCGCGATGAGCATGGTCATCGCCTGCTGCGCCTTTATTCGCGCACCGGCGAAGAGGTGACGCCCGCCTTCCCCGATCTCGCCGATTCGCTCGGCGCGATCGCGGCGAACGATTTCGCCCTTGACGGCGAATTGCTCGTGTTGCGCGAGAATCGGGTGCAATCCTTCGCGACCTTGCAGCAGCGCCTCAACCGCAAGACGGTGACGGCGAAGCTCGTCGCGGAGTTTCCCGCCCATCTGCGCGCCTACGACATCATCGCCCTCGACGGCGAGGATCTGCGCGCGCTGCCTTTCGTCGAGCGCCGCGAGCGGCTCGAGCAATTCGTGGCGCAGGCGTCCTGCGCGCGCCTCGACATTTCGCCGCTCGTCGCTTTCGACGACTGGCCTTCGCTCGCCGCCGCCCGCGCAAACCCGGCTGAAGCCGGCGCCGGCGAGGATGGCGCGGCGGTCGAGGGGATCATGCTCAAGCGCCGCGATTCCATTTACGTCGCGGGCCGTCCGACCGGCCCGTGGTTCAAGTGGAAGCGCGATCCCTTCAACATCGACGCGGTGCTGATGTATGCGCAGCGCGGGCACGGCAAGCGCTCGTCCTTCTATTCCGACTACACGTTCGGCGTCTGGCGCGCAGGCGAAGCGGGCGACGAGCTGGTGCCCGTCGGCAAGGCCTATTTCGGTTTCACCGACGAGGAACTCGCGCGCATCGACCGCTTCGTCCGCAACAACACGATCGACCGGTTCGGCCCCGTGCGCGTGGTCGAGCACGGCGCCGACAAGGGCCTGGTCTTCGAGATCGCGTTCGAGGGCCTCAACCGCTCGGCGCGGCACAAGTCCGGCGTCGCCATGCGCTTTCCGCGAATCGCGCGAATCCGGTGGGACAAGCCGCCGCGCGAGGCCGACCGGATCGAGACGCTGGAAGCGCTGCTTCCGGTCGCCTGACAGCTTGGCTTTGGCGCGCCGCCTCTTCATGATGTGCGCAACGAACACATCGGGAGGCGCATATGGCGGGTCAGGCTCAGGCCGAAAGCGGCGGAGGCGCCGCGCTCGCACGCAAGCTGGCGCCATTCGTAGTCTTCGCCGTCATCGCGCTCATTCCGCCGCCGGCTGGGCTGGATCGCAGCCAATGGACCTATTTCGCGATCTTCGCCGGCGCCATCGCGGGGCTCGTCTTCGAGAGCGCTGCGCCCGGCGCGGTCGGCTTCGTCGCCATGACGACGGCGGCCGTTCTCGGCCTCGTCGAGAAGGATACGGCCAAGTCGCTGCAATGGGCGCTGCACGGTTTCGGCGACAGCACGGTCTGGCTGATCTTCGGCGCCTTCGTTTTCTCTACCGGCTATAAGAAATCGGGCCTCGGCCGTCGCATCGCGCTGACGCTCGTGCGCGCGCTCGGCCGCAGGACGCTGGGGCTCGGCTATGCGGCGGCGCTGACCGATCTCGCGCTGGCGCCGGGCACGCCCTCCAACACCGCGCGCTGCGGCGGCACCATCTTTCCGATCATTTCCAACATCCCCGCCGTCTACGGCTCGGAGCCCGGCCCGACGGCGCGAAAACTCGGCGCCTACATCATGTGGAATTCCTTCGCCGTCACCGGCGTCACGAGCTCCATGTTCCTCACCGCGCTCGCGCCGAACGCGGCCGCGCTCGCCATCGCCAGGAAGACGGTCGGCGTCGACGTGACCTGGGGCCAATGGGCGATCGGCTTCCTGCCGGTCGGCATTCTGCTCTTCGTCCTCACGCCGCTGCTGACCTACGTTCTCTATCCGCCGGAAATCAAGGCGAGCCCGGAGATCTCGCATTGGGCGGCCGATGAGTTGCACGCGATGGGTCCGCTGGCGCGCAACGAATGGCTGATGCTGTCCTTCGTCGTCCTCGCCATGCTCCTGTGGATCTTCGGCAGCAATCCCAATATTTCCGTGCCGCTGCTCGGCTCGAACTTCATCAACGCCACCATGGTGGTGTTGCTCGTCATCGCGCTCATGCTGCTCACGGGCGTCGTCGATCTCTCCGACATCGTCGAGAACAAGGCGGCGTGGGAAGTGCTGCTCTATTTCACCACGCTGCTGACGCTCGCCGACGGCCTGAACAAGATCGGTTTCGTCACCTGGTTCGCCAAGCTCGCCTCGGCGCCGCTTGCGGGCCAGGATCCGACCATTGCGTTGATCGGTCTCGTCGCGCTGTTCTTCTGGGTCCACTATTTCTTCTCGAGCATCACCTCGCATACGGCGGCGATCTTTCCGATTGTGCTGGCGATCGGAAAGAGCATCACGGGCATGCCGATGACCGAACTCGTCATGCTCTGCGCCTTCTCGCTCGGACTGATGGGTGTGATCTCGCCCTATGCGACGGGCCCAGCGCCCATGTTCTACGGCGCGGGCTATATTTCGCGCGGCGCCTTCTGGGCGCTTGGCCTCTTTTTCGGGCTGGTCTTCTTCGCCGCGCTGCTCGGCGTCGGCCTGCCGTGGCTGCGCATGATCGGCTATTGAATCACGCGCCCTTGTCGGGCGCGATCACCTCGCCGTCGGGGCTCCAGACGGCGGCGACGAACCTGTAGCCGGCGGAACGGTCGCCGCCGCCGATCAGGCTGGACAGAACGCCCGCCGCGATCGAGGCGATGCAGCCGACGACGGCGGCCGCAGCCAGCCCGCGCACCGTGCCGTCGCCGTAGACCAGCAGCATTTCCGCCGTTCCGATGCCGACGATCAGCGCCAGCATCGCGTCGCGGCTGCGCGCGCGCGGCCAAAGGGTCAGCGCCATCAGCGGCGCGAGACCGGCCGCCGAGAACGCCAGGGAAAAGCCGATCAGCGCGCGCGGATCGAGCTCGCGCGCGCCGCACACCAGCGCGCAGGCGGCGATGGAGGCGATGAGGATCGCCCGCACGATGGCGAGCCGCCGGCTGGTCAGCGCCGAGCGGTCGCGCAGGCGATGGATGGCGTCGTTGCCGAGCGCCACGGCCGCCGCGAGCAGGCCGGACGCCGCAAGCGCCGAACCGAGCGCCGCGACCGCCGCCCAGACGAGACCTGCGGCCGCGGCGCCGAAACCGCCGAGCGGCGGCAGGGCGGTCAGCAGAAAGGCGCCGCGGGTTGAAATGTCCTGCGGGCGGATCGCGCCCGCGTATCCTGGCAGCTTCTGGCAGGCTTCGCGCGCCTGCCCCCAGTTGCGCGGGTTCTCGCCGCAGATCTTGATGAGCCGCGCCGCGCTCGCCGCATAGAGCTGGTCCGGAATGCGGTCGGGCCGGCGACCGGCGAGCTGGTTGAAAAGCCCGAGCGCGGAGGCCGCGACCGACGCCGCGACCAGTGCGGCGAGCACGACGCTCCACAAGCCCGCGCCGAAAGCCGCGCGAACCGCGGCCGTCCGGTCGCGGACGCCGAGGAAGGGCGCGACCAGCGGCGCGGACGCGGCCATGCCGAGCGCCATGCCGAGCGACAGCCAGAAGCCGACGGGCTGGCCCGTGTCGCCCTGCCAGAACGAGATGATGTCCGTCGCCCGGCGCCAGGCCTCGTGATCGCCGAGGACCGGCAGGGGCAGCGGCTGGCCGGCAAGCACGGTCAGCAGCAGCGGGAGCGCAAATCCCGCCAGCGCGACGCCTGCCGCGGCGACGGTCGCCCAAAGCACGCCGGACAAACCGCCCGGCACGGTCGTGACCGCCATGACGAGGGCGATGGTCACCGCCGCAGCGCCGCGCGACAGACCGGCGATGGTCGAAAGCGCCGCGACCGCGGTCTCGAAGCCGGCCATGGCGGCAAGCAGCGCGCTGACGCCGACGAGCAGCGCCGCGCCGAGCCGTAAAGCCATGTTCTCGAAACGCGCGCCGATCAGGTCGGATATCGAGAAGGCGCCGGTCTTGCGCAGATACGGTCCGCTGAAAAAGGCGGCGCAGGCAAGTCCGAGCGCAAAGCCGACATAGACGCCGACGCCGGAATAAAGGTCGGAGACAGGCGGCGTGAACGGCGCGACCAGCGCGGTCGCGATCGCCGCAGTTGCAAAGCCTGCATAGGCGGGCGGGGCGGCGCGCGCGGCGGCGTAGAAGCCGGAAATGCGCATGGTGCGCAGGAGAAAGCCGATGACCGCCAGCGCCAGCAACGTGGTCGCCGGTCCGATGGCCGCGATGAAGCGTTCGGATACGCCGACGCGGTCGAGCAGGACGATGAGTCCGCCCGCGGCGACGAAGGCCGCGATCGCGAAAGTGACGCGGCCGTCGATGGCGCCGCGTTCGCGCGCCTCCTCTTCCGTCGCCGGTCGATTCACAACGTCGCCTCCAAAAGACAAGGGACGCTTGCGCGCCGCGCAATCCGATGGATAGATGGGGCAAGCCGCGATCACAAGAGCGGCGGCGATGGGGAGGCTGCATGGCGTCGACGGGTGTCCGGATTTTGATCGCGGACGATCATCCGCTCGTGCGTGGCGCGCTTGCGCAGGCGGTGGCGGGCGCCTCGCCCGGGTCGGAAATCCTCGAAGCCGGCGACCTCGAAGGCGTGACGCGCGTCTTTTCCGGCGGCGCGGATATAGACCTCATCCTGCTCGATCTCGCCATGCCGGGCGTTCGCGGTTTCTCGGGCTTGATGTATCTGCGCGCCGAACATCCCGACGTGCCCGTGGTCATCGTCTCCGGCAACGAGGACCGCGCGGTCATGCGCCGCTGCATCGACTTCGGCGCGTCGGGCTTCGTGCCCAAGACCACGCCGATCGAAGGCATGCGCGAGGCGGTCCGCAAAGTGCTCGCCGGCGACATCTGGACGCCGCCCGACGTCGATCTCGGCGCCCCCGCCGACAAGGAGACGGCCGACCTCGTGCGCCGCATGGCCTCGCTCACCCCGCAGCAGGTGCGTGTGCTGATGATGGTGTCGGCGGGCCTGCTCAACAAGCAGATCGCCTACGAACTCAAGGTGTCGGAGGCGACGGTGAAGGCGCATGTCTCGGCGATCCTCACCAAGCTCGGCGTGGAGAGCCGCACGCAGGCGGTCATCACCGCCGCGAAGGTCGAGGCCCTGGCCGCCTCCGCCCCACCGGTGCGCGCGACCGACTGAACGCCGGCCGCATTGATTAGCCGGTCCGGCCTCCCCATCTTGCGGGACGACAGGCTTGAGGGAGGCCGCATGCGCAATCTCGTCGGCCCGGCCAGCGCCGCAATTCTGGCCATGGCGCTCGCTGGCGCCGCCCTCGCGGAAGGGCCAATCGCGCCGGTCGAGGCCGGCGAGAACGGCCGCTATTCGATGACGCCGACCGATGGCGGCTATCTACGGCTCGATACGCGCACTGGCGCGGTCTCGCTGTGCAAGGTTCAGAACGGCGCGGCTTTCTGCCGCGCGGCGACCGAGGAGCGCGCTGCGCTGGAAAGCGAGATCGACCGGCTCGTGAAGCAGAACGAGACGCTGAAGCAGCAATCGGGCGGCTACGGGCTGCCGAGCCGGCAGGATTTCGACCGCGCGCTCGATTACGCCGAACAATTCATGCGGCGCATGATGCGCATCATGCGCGAGGACGAACCGCCGAAGGACAAGACCTGATGACCGACGATGTCCGCAATCCGCCGATCGACGTCACGCCGCCGCCCCCGCCTCCGCCGGCATTCAATTATCCAGACAGGAAACCCGAAATGGCCAGTTCCGCCCTCCAGCGTTTCATCGGCGGCGCGCCGACCGCGGTATTCCTGCGTCTGCTGTTCGTCTCGCTCGTCGTCGGCGCGCTGCTGGTCTGGCTCGACATCAGGCCCTATGAAATCTTCAACGCGCTTCAGCGCTTCGTGAACCGGCTGTGGATGATGGGCTGGGACGCCGTGCGCGACGTCGCGCAATACGTCCTGGCCGGCGCCGCCATCGTGCTGCCGGTATGGCTGGTCATGCGCCTGTTCAGCATGCGCGGCGCAAAATAAAGCCGCATCGGATCGCGCCGCATGTCGCGCGCGATCCGGCGGGTTCGTTTGCAAGCAAGCGGATCGTGGCGCGCTACGGCTCCACGATCGCGAACCGCAGTTCGAACGTGTCGAACAGGCCGAACAGTTCGAGCAGCTTCGCCGGATTGCCGTCGATCTTGACGAGCCCCGCGCCGATCGCCTCGGGAAACGTCGTTTTCTGCTGCATCACCCTGGTGAGCGTCGCGCGCTCCAGCGTCAGCCCGGCGTCGGCCTTGTCCGCGTTGCGCCCGGCGACATAGGTCAGCGCCGAATTCTCGAGATTGAGCACGAACTTTTCGTTCGTGTCGGTCAGCGTCCAGTTGACTACGATGCGCTTGCCGTCGGCCTTCGGCCCGTTGAGCCGCACGGCCAGCGAATCGAAGAACATCGGGATCGACAGCGCCGAGGCGACGTCGGGTGGGAAGGCCATGCGCCGGATTTCCGCCGGGCCGTTGCGCAGTTCGTGCGCGCCGAACAGATAGGCGTTGCGCCAGGTCGAGGCTTCCGAGAGATAGCCGAGCTGGTCGTAGGCCTGCGCGCAAAGTTCGCGGGCCTCGGCGTTTTTCGGATCGGCGAAGACGACGCGATTCATCACTTCCGCCACCCAGCGATATTCGCCTTTTGCGAAATCGTCGCGCGCTTTCGCGATCGCCGCCGCCGCGCCGCCCATGTAGTCGACGTATTTCTTCGCCGCTTCGACCGGCGGCAGGCCGTCGAGATTGGCGGGATTGGCGTCGTACCAGCCCAGATACCGCTGATAGATCGCCTTGATGTTGTGCTTCACCGCGCCGTAATAGTCGCGGTTCTGCCAGACCTGCGCGAGAGAAGCGGGCAGTTTGATTTCCTCGGCGATTTCCGGCGCGGTGAGGCCGTGGTTCATCAGCCGCAGCGTCTGGTCGTGCACGTATTTGTAGAGATCGCGCTGCTTGGCGAGATAGTCGCGAATTTTTTCGCGGCCCCACACCGGCCAGTGATGCTGGCCGGTCAGGGTCTCCGCCTCGCCGAACATTTCCATGGCTTCGTTGATGTAGCCCGACCACGCCATCGCGTCGCGCACCTCCGCGCCGCGGAACGGCAGCAGATTGTGGAAGAGATGCGTGGCGTTCTCCGCCATGTTCAGGAACTTCAGCTCCGGGACATACATGTGCATCTCAGCCGGCGCCTCGCTGTTCGGCGCCATCTGGAAGATGAACTCGAGCCCGTCGATCGTGCGCCGGTCGCCGGTCGCCATGATGAGATCGGTCGGCGCGATCAGCGACAGCGTTCCGCGCGACGTTGTCTTGCCGAGACCCGCGTCAACCTGGCCGCGCGGGCCGGTCGGCAGCAGCGGACCGAACTGATAGGTCGCCCGCCGCACCATGGCCGGGCCGGCGATGACGTTTTCCGAAACCGCATGTTCCATGAAGAGGTTGGGCGCGATGACGGGGATCTTGCCGGACTTGACGTCGGCTTCGTCGATCACGCCCTTCACGCCGCCGAAATGGTCGGCGTGCGTGTGCGTATAGATGACCGCCTTCACCGGCCTGTCGCCGCGATGGGCGCGATAGAGCGCGATCGCCGCGGCGCCCGCTTCCTTGCAGGTCAGCGTGTCGATGACGATGACGCCCGTCTTGCCTTCGACGAGCGTCATGTTGGCGATGTCGAGGCCGCGGATCTGGTAGACGCCCTCACGCACCTCGAACAGGCCGTGGCGGCGGTTGAGCTGGGCGATACGCCACAGGCTCGGATTGACGCTGTCGGGCGCGGGCCCATCGCCGATGAATTCGTATTGCTTCTGGCTCCAGGCCGGATGGCCGCTCGCGGTCAGAATCGTGGCGTCCGGAATCGTCGCGACGAAGCCGCGGTCGGCGTCGGCGAAATCGCCGCGGTCCGAAAACGGCAGTTCGTCGAGCACGGCCTTGTTGCGCGCGGCGACGGACATTTCGGGCGCGCTCGGCCCTTTTGCTTCGCTCGACATGGCGTTCCTCCATTGTTTTTGTATGAACAGTCTACAGCCAAGCGCGGCCCGGGCGCCAATGCCGCGCGCAATTTGTCGCAGCCGGCGCGAAAAGCTGGACCTCGCCCGAGAAAAAACTAACTTGAAGTCTAGAAAAGCGCTTCGCGCGCGGAGATCGACATGCTGACAGCAGGCGGATTGCCGAACGGCCCGATGCCGGAAGAGCCCCCGGGCAATCCGATCGCGCGCCTCATTGTCACCCACTGGATTCTCGGCAGCGCGCTCGGCATCGTCTGCGCCGGCGTTCTTCTCCTCGTCAATCCGCTGGGCATGCGCACCTTGCTGATGCGCTCCGACGCGATGATAGCCGGCCTCGCCATGCTGTTCATCGGATTCGGCACGACATTCGGCGCGCTGGTCAGCGCCACCGCCGTGATGATGCAGAAGAAGGACGACGACAACGACAGGAAGCCGCCCGGCGGCGGCCTGCGGCAGCCGATGATGGCGCCCGTTCTCGTTCCCGTCCGCGCGCGCGGCGCGACCCGCGTCCGGCATCCGGGCCTGTACTGATCGTCATCCCGGTCAGACAGAAGTCGCCTGCTGGCGACTTCGTCAGAAAGCGCAGCGCAGAGCGGGGGATCGAGCGGCCGCCCTACCCCGCGAGCCCGTAGCCCGTGACGCCGAATTTCTCGGCCGCCTCGCGCACTTCCTCATCGCTCAGCACCACCGGTCCGCCGACCTGCAGCACATGCCAGTATTGCCGCGCGAGCGTCTCCAGCTCCACGGCCAGCCACATGGCCTGCGCGAGAGTCTTGCCCGCCGCGATCATGCCGTGGTTGGCGAGCAGACAGCCGTTGCGGTTTTCCATCGCTTTCAACACGAGCGCCGAAAGTTCCGCCGATCCGTAGAGCGCATATCCGGCGCAGCGGATGTCCGGCCCGCCGAAATGCGCGATCATGTAGTGTATCGCGGGAATGCCGAGCCGCGCGATCGACAGCGCGGTGCAGAAGGTTGAGTGCGTGTGGACGATCGCGCCCACATCTGGCCGTGCGCGAAAAATGTCGAGATGGAAGCGCCACTCGCTCGACGGTTTTTTCGGACCTTCCCACGCGCCGTAGTCGCCCTCGATCGGCATGGCGGCGATCATGTCGGGCGTCATCGCGTCGTAGGGGATGGCGGACGGCGTGATGAGCATCGCGTCGCCGCGCCGCGCCGAAATATTGCCTGATGTGCCCTGGTTGAGCCCGCTGGCGTTCATGGCGCGGCATTGCGCGACGATGTCTGAGCGGAGTTGGGCTTCGTCGGTCATGGCGCGCAATCTGCGATGCGCGCCAACGCTTGTCGAGCCGGGACCGCCGGCTTCCAGCCGGACGCCGGCGGTCCCGGCGGGGAACTACGCCCCGAGATCGAACAGCAATATCTCCGATTCCGCGGCCTTGCCGACGATCTCGATCTGTGTTTCGTCGGTCACCTGCAGCCCATCGCCCTCGGCCAGCGTGAGATCGCCGACCGCGACCGATCCGCGCGCGACCTGCACCCACACGCCGCGCCCCGCCGCGATCCGGTGCGAAACTTTCGCGCCTTCGCCGAGCAGCGACACATAGAGCGCCGCGTCCGTCTGGATCGTCACCGAGCCGTCGCGGCCGTCGGGCGACGCGACGAGACGCAACTGGTCGCGCTTGGACGCCGCATCGAAATTCTTCTGTTCGTAGCCCGGCGCAAGTCCGCGCTTTTCGGGAATGAACCAGATCTGCAGGAAGTGGACGGGATCCGTCTTCGAGGCGTTGAACTCGCTGTGCGCAATGCCCGTGCCGGCCGACATGCGCTGCACGTCGCCGGGCTTGATGACTGAACCCGTGCCGATCGAATCCTTGTGCGCCAGCGCGCCGTCGAGCACATAGCTGACGATTTCCATGTCGCGATGAGGATGGGTCGGAAAGCCGCCGCCGCCCGCCACGCGATCATCGTTGATCACGCGCAGCGGGCCGAAGCCCATGTGCGCGGGATCGTGATATTCGCCGAAAGAGAAAGTGTGATGGCTGTCGAGCCAGCCGAAATTGGCCCGGCCGCGGTCGTTCGCCCTGCGCAGCGTCAGCATGTCGGATACTCCGGTTTGTCGTGAGCATCAGATGGGGGCGCGCTACCGCAAGCGCACGGGTCGAGAGCTTGCGGTATTGCAATCGCGCGCTGGCGCGTCCGTCGCTATTCGTCGAAAGCGAAGAAGAAGCCGTCGCCCTTGCGGCGCACGCGGCCAGCATGCGGCGCGCCGAAATGGGCGGGCAGCATCAGCGCGTTGCAGTCCGCGCACTGGCCCAGAACCTTCTCGCGCGTGTCGGCGGACTGCACGGGGTCGGTGCAGAACCGGCTCGACCAGCGGGGGCGGTAGACCTGGATCGGATGGTGCATCACGTCTCCGGTGAACAGGCCCTCCTGCCCGCCGTCGCTCAGGCGGATCGCCACCGCGCCGGGCGTGTGGCCGGGCGTGAGCTGGATCGAAATATTGTCGCCGAGCCGGTCGCCGTCGGCGACGAGATGGTCCTGCCCCGACGCGATCACGGGATGCACGGAATCATCGAAGATCATTCGCGATTCTTCATCCAGCGCCGGATTTTTGGCCGGGTCCCAATAGTCGCGGTCGATCTGCGAGAACACGTATTTGGCGTTGGGAAAGGTCGGAACCCAGCGCCCGTTGTCGAGCTTCGTGTTCCAGCCGACATGGTCGATGTGCAGATGGGTGCACATGACGAAATCGACCTCTTCCGCCGCGACGCCGACCGCTTTCAGCCGGTCGAGATAGGGCGTGTCCTTCATGTGGAAGAGCGGCGAATGCGGCCGGTTCTTGTGATTGCCGGCGCAGGTGTCGACCAGGATCGTGTGGTGCTTCGTGCGGATCACCCAGGAATGCAGCGAGGTGATGAAACGGTCGGTGCGCGCGTGATAATGGCGCGGCAGCAGCCAGTCGCCGTGTTCCTTCAGGATTTCCGGGTCCCAATCCGGCAGCAGGAACGCCGGCGGAAAGGCCGGCCCATGCGCCTCCTCCACGCGGTCGATAGTCGTGTTCCCGATCGCAAACAGCGCCATATTGGTTCCTCCCGCCGTCGATGGTGCGACAGGCGCGGGGCCCATGCAATCGCTGACGCGATTCCCTCCGCCCTTGTGGAGGAGGGTTAGGGTGGGGGCGCGCGATCCTGAGAGAATACGCGCGTCGTCAGCTGCCGATCTCGCAGGATTCCGCGACCCCCTCCCCGTGAGGGGGAGGGGAGCCGCCAATGACGCACGAGTCGCGGGTCGCTCAATATCGGGATGGCGCGTCGCCCTCCGATGCGCCAAACTCGCATGATGCAGCGCAGCAACCAGCCCACGTCCATCGACGATATCCGCCTGCTCGGCCAGGTGCTCGGCGACACGGTGCGCGAGCAGGAAGGCGCCGCCGCCTTCGACGCCGTCGAATCCATCCGCCGCCTCGCCGTCGCCTTCGAGCGCACGGCGGACGAGGAAACCGGCCGCGACCTCGATGCGCTGATCTCCAGCCTCGGCTCAGGCGCCGCGCTCACCGTCATCCGCGCCTTCGGCTATTTCTCGCTGCTCGCCAATATCGCCGAGGATCGCCGCCATCTGCGCCGGCGCGGCGTCCATCAGGCCGAGGGCTCGCTGCAGAACGGTTCGCTGGCGCGCACTTTCATGCGGCTCGCCGAAGCGCGCATCGGGTCGGACAAGGTCGCCGCCGCGCTCGAACATTTCTACGTCTCGCCCGTGCTGACCGCGCATCCGACCGAAGTGCAGCGCAAGAGCACGCTCGACGCCGAACGCGCCATCGCCGCGCTGATCGCGGAGCGCGACCTGTTGAAGTCCTCGCGCGAACGGGCCGACAACGAGGCGCGCCTGCGCGCGCGAATCGTGCAGCTCTGGCAGACTCGCGTCTTGCGCACGCGCAAACTCACGGTGCGCGACGAGATCGAGAACGTTCTCACCTATTACCGCACGACGTTTCTGACCGAGATTCCGAAACTCTACGTCGAACTGGAGCGCCTGCTCGGCCGCCCCGTGCCGTCGTTCTTCCGCATGGGCAACTGGATCGGCGGCGACCGCGACGGCAATCCCAACGTCGACGCCTCCACGCTCGTTTTCGCGGTCAGCGAACACGCCGAAACCGTCCTGCGGCACTATCTCGTGCAGGCGCATGAACTCGGCGCGGAATTGTCGATGTCGCTGGAACTCGTCGACGCCACGCCCGAACTGCTGGCGTTGGCCGATCGTTCCGGCGACGACAATCAGCATCGCGCCGACGAACCCTATCGACGCGCGCTTTCGGGCGTTTATGCGCGCCTCGCCGGCACGCTGCGCGACTTCACCGGCGGCGAGGCCTTGCGCCACGCGCTGGCGCCCGCGCCGCCTTATCTCGGCCCGGAGGAATTGCTCGCCGACCTGGGGACCATCCGCGCCTCGCTCGAGGCCAATCACGGCGGCGCGATGGTCGCCGGCCGGCTGGCGCCGTTCATCCGCGCGGTCGAGGTTTTCGGATTCCACATGGCGACGACCGACCTGCGCCAGAGTTCCGACAAGCACGAGGCGTCGCTGGCCGAACTTTTCGCCGTCGCGCGCATCGAGCCGGACTACGCCGCGCTCGGCGAACAGGCCCGCCGCGATCTCCTGATGGCGCAACTCGCCGATCCCCGCTCGCTGCGCATCTACGGACGCCTCTACAGCGCCGAGGCCGAGAAGGAGTTCGCGATTTTCGAGCGCGCCCGCGACCTGCGCCTGCAGTTCGGGCCGGACACGATCCGCCATTACATCATCAGCCATACCGAGAGCGTCAGCGATCTGCTCGAAGTCTTGCTGCTGATGAAGGAATTCGGCCTGATGCGCGGCACGCTGGCCGAGGCCGACCGCGCCGCCGCGCGCGTCGATCTCGTCATCTCGCCTCTGTTCGAGACGATCGAGGATCTGCGCGGCGCCGAAGGCATCATGCGCGATTTCTACGCGCTGCCGGGCGTCGCCGATCTCGTCCGCAATTCCGGCGGCGTGCAGGATGTGATGCTCGGCTATTCCGACAGCAACAAGGACGGCGGCTATTTCACTTCCAACTGGGAGCTCTACCGCGCCTCGACCGCGCTGGCGAAAATGTTTGCGGGCGAAAAGGGCGTGCGCCTGCGTCTGTTCCACGGGCGCGGCGGCACGGTCGGGCGCGGCGGAGGCCCCGCCTATGAGGCGATCCTGGCGCAGCCGCCGGGCACGGTGAACGGCCAGATCAGGCTGACGGAGCAGGGCGAGGTCATCAACGCCAAATACGCCAACCCCGACATCGGCCGCCGCAATCTCGAAACGTTGATGGCGGCCGCGCTGGAGGCGACGTTCTGCGCCGCCGACCGCCCGCCGCCCGACGAATTCACGGCGACGGCGGACGCGCTCTCGACGGCCAGCATGGCGGTCTATCGCAGGCTGGTCTACGAGACGCCGGGCTTCGTCGATTATTTCTTCGCGGCGACACCGATCGCGGAAATTGCGGAACTCAACATCGGTTCGCGCCCGGCTTCGCGGAAGGCGACGCGAAAAATCGAGGATCTGCGCGCCATCCCCTGGAGCTTCTCATGGGGCCAGAGCCGTGTCGCCCTGCCGGGCTGGTTCGGGTTCGGCGCGGCGGTGGAGGCCTTTCTGGCTGAAGACCGCCCGGCGCGGCTCGCGCTTCTGCGCCGCATGAACGAGGAATGGCCGTTTTTCCGCGCCATCCTCTCCAATCTCGACATGGTCATGGCCAAGACCGATATGGGCGTGGCGCGCCGCTACGCGGGCCTCGTGCCAGACCGCGATCTTGCCGCCCGCGTCTTTGCGGAAATCGAGGCCGAATGGCGCCGCGCGGGCGATGCGCTGGCGGCGATCACCGGCGCGAACGAGCGCCTGGCCGACAATCCGGCGCTCGCCCGTTCCATCGCCCACCGCTTCCCCTATATCGCCCCGCTCAACCACCTGCAGGTCGAACTGCTGCGCCGCTGGCGCTCGGGCCGCGGCGACGAGGCGGCGCAGCGCGGGATTCTGGTGTCGATCAACGGCATTGCCGCGGGGATACGGAACACAGGGTGACAAGCGCTCTCATGCCGGGAAGGCGCATGGCGCCGTCTCGAGGCATGGCGAACGCGGCTCACCCCAGCTGCTTGCCAAAAAACGCCGCCACCCGCGCCCAGGCCTCCTCGGCCGCCTTGGCCTGATGCACATCGGGCCGCTTCTCGTTCATGAAACCGTGATGGGCGTCGTAGCTGAAGAATTCGTGCGGCTTGCCCGCCTTCGTCAATCCAGCCTCGAAATCGGCCACCGCCTGCGGCGTGCACCAGTCGTCCTGCAGCGCGAAATGGCCCTGCAGCGGGATTTTGACATCCGTCGGTCCGGCGGCGGCGGCCGGCGGCAGGCCGTAGAACGGCGCGCCGGCGGCGAATTCCGGCACACGGGCCGCTGCAAGGATCGTCATCGCGCCGCCCATGCAGAAGCCCGTGACGCCGACCTTGGCGGCCCCTTCAGCCTTGAGCCGCTGCGCCGCGCCGCGCAGGATCTGGTCGGTGGCGTCGAGAAAATTCAGCGAGGTCATCTCGGCGTTGGCGGCTGCTGAATCGTGATAGGGCACGACGCGGCCGGCGTAGAGATCGGGAGCGAGGGCGTTGAAGCCTGCCGCCGCGAAGCGGTCCGTGATGCCCTTGATCTGCTCGTTCAGCCCCCACCATTCCTGGATCACGACCAGGCCCGGCGCGCCGGCCTCGGCGGTCTTCGCCAGATAGCCTGCTGTCTCCTTGCCGTCCGGCCGCCGGAACGTGATGCGCTCGCCCATGCTTTTCTCCCGATCTTTCTGATTCACTGTCGAATTTCTACGCCAGCCGCAATTGCGGGGCGGCGGTGAAGCCGCGCACGAGCGCCGTTCCCCCAAACCGCTTCAGCCCCTTCAGGACCAGCAGCGTGAACAAGGGCTCCAGCAGGACCAGCGGCAGGTAGGAAGCCGCGAATCGCGCCCAGCTTTCCAGCGGCGTCGGCTCCTGCCCCAGCGCCAGCCAGAAGCCGACCATGGCGACGACGCCGGCGTAATAGGCCGCGTCGAATTTCAGGACGGACGACCACCGCGTTTCCAGCCCCGCAAAGAACCGGTGGCCGAAGGCGCCGTGTACGGCGATCAGCGGGACCATCAGGGACAGCGAATTGACGCCGAGGTGGATGAGGTCCTGTGGCTCGAAGATCAGGCCCTGCAGCGCGAGGCCGAGGGCGAAGCCGAACAGCGTCGGCAGGAATCCGAAGGTGAAATAGATGGCCGAGGCCCCGATCAGGTGCAGCTCGGACGGCCCTACCTGCATGTGCCAGAGCTGCATGAAGATAGAGAAGAACAGCGCCGCCAGTCCGGCTTTTGCCAGATCCGCCGGCCGTCGCCGGAACCCGGCGGCCGAAGCGCCCAGCGTGGCCAGCGCCGCGGCGTTGGCGGCGGCGATCTTTGCGGCGGCGAGGACCCCGGGTTCGATATGCATTCGATACTCCCGCAGCGGGATTGCGGCCTCTTGGCGGGGCGAGGTTATCAGGTCTTTTGCCGGGTCAAAGCGCCCGCGGCGAGCCGGTCCCGCTTGCGCCGAAAAATCCGGCCCCCTATATGCGGTCCCAGCCCTTGCGGCGGGCCGCGCCGCACACAATCTCATGGCCGTAACACAGGGGACCGGATGGGCGGGCCGCACAGGCGGACCGCGACGTTCAGGAGACCGGATCGCTTCGGGGTCCGGCGGTCTCGCCGCAGAAAGGAATAGTCATGGCTAAAATCATCGGCATCGACCTCGGCACCACCAATTCGTGCGTGGCCGTCATGGAGGGGTCGACACCCAAAGTTATCGAGAACGCCGAAGGCGCGCGCACCACGCCCTCGATCGTCGCCTTCACGGACGACGGCGAGCGCCTCGTCGGCCAGCCGGCCAAGCGCCAGGCGGTCACCAATCCCGACA
>JASGFP010000010.1:0-48810 GCA_047605445.1 Rhodoblastus sp. | reverse complement strand
GCAGGGCGATCGTCAGCGCGGCGGCCGGCAGCGCCCGGATCGCCGTCCGCAAGTCGGGCGCGGCGGATTGCGGCCGGACGGGAATACGGGACCAGAATCCCAGGCACGAAATGAAGTCGTCGGAGAAAGCCATGCGCCTTGATGCGCCAGGCGGCCGGCGTCTGCAAGGCGCTGGAACAAAGCCGGCGCCTTCCAGCCTTTTCATTCGGGCCGCAGCGGTCTAAGGCAGCGCAACCTCGCGATGGACCTGAGCATGACGCCGACCGGAAAGCCTTTCGACGATTTTCGCAATCTTCTGGACGTGATGCCCGATGCGTCCCGGCAGTCGATTGACGCCGTGCGCGCGCGCGATGCGCAGTTGACCAAGCCGCCTGGCTCGCTCGGCCGGCTCGAGGAAATCGTCGAATGGCTGGCGGGCTGGCAGGCCAAGGCGCCGCCGACGGTCGAGCGCCCGACGGTCGTCGTCTTCGCCGGCAATCACGGCGTGACGGACCAGGGCGTTTCCCCCTATCCGCGCGCGGTCACGAGCCAGATGGTCGCCAATTTCGGCGCGGGAGGCGCGGCGGTGAACCAGATCTGCGCGACCTTCGGCGCGGGCCTGAAGGTCTTCGAAATGGCGCTCGAAATCCCGACCAAGGATATCACGCTGGACGCCGCGATGACGGAGGCCGAATGCGCCGCCACCATGGCGTTCGGCATGGAGGCGATCGCCGGCGCCGATCTCATCGCGCCCGGCGAAATGGGCATCGGCAATACGACGCCCGCCGCGGCGGTCTATTGTGCGCTCTATGGCGGCAAGGCGTCAGACTGGGTCGGCCGCGGCACGGGCGTTGACGATGCCGGCCTCGCGCGCAAGATCGGCGCAGTGGAACGCGCGGTGGACCTGCATCGCAATCATCTCGGCGATCCCCTCGAAGTTCTGCGCAGGCTTGGCGGCCGTGAAATCGCGGCGATCGCGGGCGCGATTCTCGCCGCCCGGATCGAGCGTGTGCCCGTCGTGCTCGACGGCTATGTCGTCTGCGCGGCGGCCGCTGTCCTGCATGCGCTCGACAGCGCCGCGCTCGACCATTGCATCGCCGGCCATCTGTCGGCCGAAGGCGCGCACGCCGAAGTGTTAAAACGGCTCGGCAAGAAACCGCTGCTCGACCTCGGCATGAGGCTTGGCGAAGGCTCGGGAGCCGCGCTGTCGATCGGGATCATCCAGGCGGCGCTCGCCTGCTGGAGCGGCATGGCCACGTTCGACGGCGCCGGGGTGAGCGACAAGTCGTAGTCGAGGTCCCGCGGCTACAAGCCCTTGATGAAATCGATCAGCGCCTTGTTCACTTCGGCGGGCTTTTCCTGCTGGATCCAGTGGCCCGCGCCTTCGATGATGACCTTGCCGCGCAGCCCCGGCAGCAACTGGTCCATCGTCTCCAGCGATTTCGCGCCGATCAGCCCGGTGATGACCGGGTCCTTGGCGCCGGCGATGAAGATCGAGGGCTGATAGATCTTCGCATCCTGCCAGGGCGCACTCAGCTCCCAGTTGCGGTCGATGTTGCGGTACCAGTTGATGCCGCCCGCAATGCCCGTGCGCGAGAACGTTTCGACGTAGTGCTTGATTTCCGCCTCGCTGATCCATGCCGGCGGCTGATCCGGAATCTTGGCGTCCTCCACCATGCCGCGCCCGGGCTTCAGCATGAGGCCGAGCCCGGTTCCGTAATAGATGGCGCGCAGCGTATGGCTCCAGTCCCGCGCCATTTCCTCTTCCACCACGCCGGGCTGCTGGAAATATTGCCAGTAGAAGGTGGAGACGCCCTGCTGCTTGAGAATGTCGAGCGGCGCCGCGGGGCCGCGGTTGCGCAGCGGCACGGAGAGCGCGGCGACGGCCGGAAAGACGTCGGGCCGGAACATGGCCGCGCTCCACGCGACCTGCGCGCCCCAATCGTGCCCGACCATGACCGCCTGCTTCTCGCCGAGCGCCTCGACCAGCGCCACGACGTCGCCGACCAGATGGAAGATCGAATAGGCGCCGATCTCCTTCGGCGCGCTCGTGCCGCCGTACCCGCGCATGTCGGGCGCGACGACGCGGTAGCCCGCCGCTGCAATGGCGGGGATCTGATGGCGCCAGGAATAGGAGAGTTCCGGCCAGCCGTGGCACAGCAGCACCAGCGGGCCCTCGCCGTCCTCGACAATCTGCATGTCGAGGCCGTTGGCCTTCACCATACGGGTTTGCGCCGCCATCTGCTCCTCCACGCGCGAAGTCTGTGTGCTTCGCGGCGCAGATTTGCGGGCGCAGGGCCGTCCGTCAACTCGGGCGGATCAGGCGGCCGTGCGCTGCTGCGCGCGCGTGGCGCGGGGATCGGTCTCTTCGCCGCCGAGCCGGGGCAGGGCGTTCATCACGCGCTCGGGCGGGAATACCACGATGACCTCCGTCCCTTCGCGCACCTTCGAGCGGAGCGTGAATGTGCCGCCGTGCAGTTCGACCAGCCCCTTCACGATCGGCAGGCCGAGGCCGGAGCCTTCGTCCGCATTCTTCTGCGCGAGCGCGCCGCGTCCGAAGGAGGACATGACGATCGGAATTTCGTGTTCGGGAATGCCAGTGCCGGTGTCGCGCACCGAGAAATACTGGCCGCCCGCCTGCGTCCAGCCGACCTTGATCGTGATCTGCCCGCCCTGCGGCGTGAACTTGATCGCATTGGTCAGCAGGTTGAGCGCGACCTGGCGGATGGCGCGTTCGTCCGCCCACAGACGCGGCAGATCCATTTCGATCGAATCGATGATCGCGATGCCGCGCTTCTGCGCGCGCAGCATCAGCAGATGCTCGCAATCCTGAATGATCGCGCTGAGCGAGATCGCGTCTTCCTTCAACTCGTAGCGGCCGGCTTCCACGCGCGACAGATCGAGGATTTCGTTGATCAGCGTCAGCAGGTGCTTGCCGCTGGAATGGATGTCGTTCGAATAGTCGCGATAGGCGGTGACCGCGTGTGCGCCGAACAATTCGTCTTTCATAACCTCGGAGAAGCCGAGAATGGCGTTGAGCGGCGTGCGGAGCTCGTGGCTCATGGTAGCGAGGAAGCGCGACTTCGCCAGGTTCGCCTCTTCCGCACGGCGGCGCGCTTCGTCGGAGTTCGCCTTCGCCTGTTCGAGCTCCGCGATCAGCCCGTCCTTTTCCGCCTGTGCGTAAAGCGCGGTCAGGGATGTCTCGTAGAGGCGGCGCGCGAGCACGACGAAGTAGATTTCCGCGCCGCACACAAAGGCTGTCGTGGCGAGCACGGGCGTGTCGTTCATCGAGCCTGCGGCCACGCCGGCTATGGCCAGGCACAAGGGCGCCACCGAGGCGTAGACCGCGTTCGGGATCGCCGCCGTCGCCATCGCGGTCATTGCGCCCAGCATCAGCAGGATGGCGAGCAGGAAAATGCGCGCTTCGCCCATGCCGAACATCAGAAGCAGGAGGACGATCGACGCCCAGGCCAGGCCGAGCACGCCTTCGATGAGAATGATCTTGGTGCGCCACGCGGGAACGGACGTGATCTCGGCCTGCCGAAGAAACAGCCGGGAGGCGATGAACGCGCCGCCGACCGCAAGCCAGACGGTCGCCGTCCAGACGGCGACGAATTGCACGGGCGCCCAGAACATGGAGACGCTGCCAATCGCCAGCGCGATCAGCAGCGCCCAGGGCGCCGAACTGATCCGGCTTTCGGCGTAGATGCGCAGCAGCTCGCCTTCGAAGGCGCCGTGGCCGGCGCCGCCAGTGGTGAGTTTTTCACGGGCCTCGCGCACCTTGTAGGCAAGGCGCCGGCGTTCCGTCGAATTGTTGGAATTGGCGCCGCGACCGCGCTCGATCATCTCGGCGGTGATTTGACTCATAACGACCGATCCACGCGATCACGCAACACGACTAAGTTGCGTTAATTTGAGCGACAAAACTTAATGACTGGCTGATCCTCGCTGCTGAATTTGAATTAATTTCGCCATATTCCAGCTATTTGCGGGCCAGTCTGCGGCGTGCGGCTCCGCACATCGCGAACCCGGCTTTGCAGACGGGGCCCCTCTGTCGCTTTCAACAGATATGGACGGGTGGTAAGGCTGGTGCTCGAACGGCGGCGACCCGGCTGCCGGAGAGTTTGGTTAATGCTTCTTTACGACACCAAGGTCGCCCCCAATCCCCGCCGCGTCCGCATTTTTCTCGCCGAGAAGGGCGTTTCCGTGCCTATGGTCCAGGTCGACCTCGGCAAGATGGAGCACAGGCAGGCGGACTATTCGAAGATCAATCCGCTGCAGCGCACACCCGCGCTCGTCCTCGACGATGGGACGACGATTACGGAATCGATCGCCATCTGCCGCTATTTCGAGGAGCTGCATCCCGAGCCCAACATGTTCGGGCGAGGCGCGGCCGGTTGCGCGATCGTCGAGATGTGGCGGCGGCGGGTCGAACTCAATCTGATGATGCCGACTGCGCTCGTCTTTCGCCATACCCACCCGGCCATGGCGGCGCTCGAGGTTCCGCAGATCGCACAGGTCGCCGAAACCAACCGGCCGCGCGTGCTGGATTTCCTCAAAGTGCTGGACGAGCGTCTGGCGGAGACCCGATGGCTCGGCGGCGATGATTTCTCCATTGCCGACACCGACGGTCTGGTCGCGATGGATTTCCTTCGGTTCGCGCGCATCCAGCCGCCGCCTGAATTGACCAATGTGACGCGCTGGCACGACGAATTGTCGGCCCGCCCGAGCGCGAAGGCCTGAGCCCCATGCGGGTAACCTTCGTCGGCACCGGGGACGCTTTCGGCAGCGGCGGACGGGCGCATACCTGCCTGCGACTCGATCACGACGGCAAGGTTCTGTTGATCGACTTCGGCGCCAGCTCGATCTTCGGCTGGCGGCGGCTCGGATTTTCTTTCAACGACATCGACGGACTGCTGATCAGCCATTTGCACGGCGACCATTTCGGCGGTCTTCCATTCTTGCTTCTGGAGGCCCAGTTCGTCGACCCGCGCGACAAACCGCTGCCGATCGTCGGACCGCCGGGCCTGCGCTCGCGCCTGGCCATGGCGATGGAGGCCTTCTTTCCCGGCTCGACCGGGATCAAGTGGCGCTTCCCTTGGGAAATCCGCGAGGTTTCGCCGCCCTCGCACGAGATCATCGCCGGGTTCGACGTGCGCACGATCGAGGTCGTCCACGCTTCCGGCGCACCCGCAACGGGCGTTCGCGTCGAGGCGGGGGGCAAGGTCTTCGCCTTTTCCGGCGACACCGCCTGGACCGATGCGCTGCTCGACATTTCCGCCAATGCCGACCTCATGGTCTGCGAATGCCATTCGATGACGCCCAAGGCGCCCGGCCACATGGATTGGTTGCGCCTGCGCGAAAAACTGCCGAGTCTCGACGCGCGCCGCCTCCTCATCACGCACATGGGCCCGGAGGTGTTGGCCAGCCTCGACAGGATCCACGAAGAAAGCGGCCTGCGGGCCGCCCATGACGGCCTTGTCGTCGATCTCTGATCTCGACTGCCTCGCCGGTGACATCCGCGCCTGTCGCATCTGTTGCGAGCGGCCGCTCGGCGCGCCGCTGCCGCACGAGCCGCGGCCCGTGCTGCGCGTGTCGAAGACGGCGCGACTGCTGATCGCCAGCCAGGCGCCGGGATTGCGCGTTCACCGCTCCGGGCTGCCGTTCGACGACGCCTCTGGCGACCGGCTGCGCGCCTGGATGGGGGTCGATCGTGAGACGTTCTACGATGAGCGTCGCATTTGCATCGTGCCGATGGGTTTCTGCTTTCCCGGCTACGATGCGGCGGGCGGCGACCTGCCGCCGCGCAGGGAGTGCAGGGCTGAATGGCACGATCGGCTGTTTGCGCTACTGCCCCAGATAGAGGCGGTGCTGGCGATCGGCGGTTACGCCCATCGCTATCACTTCGCGCGATCGGGGCGGCCCTTGCGGCGAGATGCGAAGGTCGACGAGATCGTGCGGCAGTGGCGCGACTTCCGCGACGGGAAGCCGCGCCTGTTTCCGCTGCCCCACCCCTCCTGGCGCAATACGGGCTGGTTGAAGCGCAATCCGTGGTTCGAGGCAGATGTATTGCCGGATCTGCGCGCCGTCGTGAGGGCTGCGATCAGCGATTGAGCCGCGCGATCAGGCTGGATGTATCCCAGCGCTTGCCGCCCATTTTCTGCACTTCCGAATAGAATTGGTCGACGAGCGCGGCGACCGGCAGGTTCGCGCCGTTGTTGCGCGCTTCGGACAGGCATATCGACAGGTCCTTACGCATCCAGTCGACCGCGAAGCCGAAATCGAACTTGCCGTCGAGCATCGTCTTGTAGCGGTTTTCCATCTGCCAGGATTGCGCCGCGCCCTTGGAGATCACTGCCACCACCGCTTCGCCGTCGAGGCCCGCCTTCTGGGCGAAGTGCAAGCCTTCCGACAGCCCCTGCACGAGGCCTGCAATGCAGATCTGGTTGACCATTTTCGTCAACTGGCCGGCGCCGGATGGGCCCATCAGGCGGCAGGCGCGCGCGAAATGGGCGATGACGGGTTCCGCCTTGGCGTAGGCGTCGGCATCGCCGCCGCACATCACCGTCAGGGCGCCATTTTCCGCGCCCGCCTGGCCGCCTGAAACGGGCGCGTCGATAAACGAAATCCCGAGCTTTCCCGCCGCCGCGTGAAGCTCGCGCGCAACTTCGGCGGAGGCTGTCGTATGATCGACGAAAATCGCGCCCGTCTTCATGCCAGCAAGCGCGCCGTCGGGCCCGAGGACGACAGAGCGCAGGTCGTCGTCATTCCCCACGCAGGCGAAGACGATGTCGCAATCCAGGGCCGCCTCGCGTGGCGTCGGCGCCGACGATCCGCCGAATTTTTCCACCCAGGCCTTCGCCTTCGCCGCCGAGCGATTGTAGACGACCACGTCGCAGCCGCCCTTGGTCTTGAGGTGGCCGGCCATGGGAAAGCCCATGACGCCTAGGCCCAGAAACGCGACTTTGGTCATCGAATTCGCCTTTCGTGACAGAAGAATCCCGCTGGCATGCCACGAGCGCCGGGACGCCGCAAGCCGACCACTCGCCCTTTTCTTGCCGCAATCCGTTCAGTTCTTATTCAGCGCATATGGATCAAAAGGACTACAACAGAGTTTCCGGGAGAGTTTCCGGCGGATCGCCGGCGAAAGGAGAATTCCATGTCCCGCATCAGTAAGACATTGACCGCCGGTCTGGCCGCCCTCGCTCTCGGCGCCTCGCTTGCGGCGACCGCGACCCCGGCCGACGCTCAGGGGCGCAGGGGCTTCGGCCCTAATCCCGCTGGGCCCCGGTTCGCCGCCGGCCCTGGCACCACGTTCCGCTCCGGTCCCGGCTGGGGGCGCGGCCCAGGGTGGGGGCGCGGCCCAGGCTGGGGTTACGGCAGGCCCGGCTGGGGATACGGCTACGGCTGGCGTCCGGGTTGGGGCGGTCCCGGCCCGTGGGTGGCCGGCGCGGTTGGCGGTCTTGCGGTCGGCGCGCTCGCCGCAGGCGCCTATGACGGCTATGGCTATGGCTGCGTGGCCAACCGGCCGATGTACGACGCCTGGGGAAATTTCCTCGGCTACCGCCGCGTCCGCGTCGCCTGCTAGCGATCAGAACATTCTGAAATAAAGAACGCCGCCGGCTCACCCCGGCGGCGCTTCTGTTTGATGGCGGCGGAAGGTTCGATCCCTGCGCAATTCGCTTCGCGCCCCGCTGCTTATGTGCTTATCTCCTGCCCGCGCAGGCCCTCAATCGCGCGAATGCGTAAATCGGGCCGCCCTGTGAGGGAGAGATAGATGACGGTTGAAAGAAGAAAATTCCTGAAGACGGCTGCGCTCGCCGGCGCCGGCGCAGGCATTGCCGCGCCCGCCATCGCCCAGACCGCTCCGGAAGTAAAATGGCGTCTCACCTCGAGCTTCCCGAAGTCGCTCGACACGCTGTTCGGCGGCGCCGAAGTTCTGTCGAAGGCGGTCGCCGAAATGACGGACGGCAAGTTCCAGATCCAGTGCTTCGCCGCCGGTGAAATCGTTCCCGGCCCCGGCGCGCTCGACGCGACGCAGAACGGCACGGTCGAGATCGGCCAGACGGCGCTCTACTATTACTGGGGCAAGGACCCGACCTTCTGCTTCGGCGCGGCCGTTCCCTTCGGCCTCAATGCGCGTCAGGAGAACGCCTGGTTCTACCATGGCGGCGGCAACGAGCTGATCGACGAGTTCCTCGGCGGCTACAATCTGGTGGCTTTCCCGGGCGGCAACACCGGCACGCAGATGGGCGGCTGGTTCCGCAACGAGATCAAGACCGTCGCCGATCTCAAGGGCCTCAAGTTCCGCATCGCCGGCATGGCGGGCGCGGTCATGCAGAAGCTCGGCGCCGTGCCCCAGCAGATCGCGGGCGGCGACATCTATCCGGCGCTCGAAAAAGGCACGATCGACGCCGCCGAATGGGTGGGGCCGTATGATGACGAGAAGCTCGGCTTCAACAAGGTGGCGCCGTACTATTATTACCCGGGCTTCTGGGAAGGCGGCACCTGCCTGCACTACATCATCAACAAGGAGAAGTTCAACGCGCTGCCGAAGGCCTATCAGGCGGTGCTGAAGACGGCGGCGGCCATGTCGAACGTCTCCATCCAGGCGAAGTATGACGCAGTCAACCCGGCCGCGCTCAAGCGCCTGGTCGCCGGCGGCACCAAGCTTCGCCCCTTCTCGACGGAAATCCTCGAGGCCGCCTACAAGGCCTCGAACGAGCTCTACGCCGAACTCTCCGCCAAGAGCGACAAGTTCAAGAAGATCCACGATTCCTACATGGCCTTCCGCAACGACGAATATCTGTGGTGGCAGGTCGCCGAATACGGCTACGACAATTTCATGGTGCGCCAGCGCGCCAAAGGCTGATCCAGAACCGATCAAAAAGGAAGGCCCGGACGCAAGTCCGGGCCTTTTCGTTTGCGAATTGCGTATCAGAACTTCAGCGGCGGCGGGTCGTCGCCGCCCGGCGCCGGCGCGATCTGCTGGAACTGCTGGTCGATCTGCTTCTGGTCCAGATGCACGCCGCCGGACTTGTAGATCATCACCATCGAGGGGATGAGCACGACCAGCGCCACCATGATGAGCTGGATGATCACGAAGGGAATGGCGCCCATGTAGATCTGGCCCGTCGTGACCGGCGCCGTCTTCTTGCCCGTCACGCGGTCGATGAATTCCGAGACCGGCGCCACGGATCGCAGGTAGAAGAGCGCGAAGCCGAAGGGTGGATGCATGAAGCTGGTCTGCATGTTCACGCCGAGAATGACGCCGAACCAGATGAGGTCGATGCCGAGCTTCTCGGCCGCGGGCCCGAGCAGCGGCACAATGATGAAGGCCAGTTCGAAGAAGTCGAGGAAGAAGGCCAGGACGAAGACGAACAGGTTGACGACGATCAGGAAGCCGATCTGGCCGCCCGGCAGCGACGTGAGCATGTGCTCGACCCAGGTATGGCCGTTGACGCCATAGAAGGTCAGCGAAAACACGCGCGCGCCGAGCAGGATGAACACGACGAAGGACGAGAGCTTCGCCGTCGTGTCCATCGCCTGTTTCAGGAGGTCGAGCGACAGGCGGCGCTTGGCGAGCGCGAGGATCAGCGCGCCGAGCGCGCCCATCGCGCCGCCCTCGGTCGGCGTGGCGATGCCGACGAAAATCGTGCCGAGCACAAGAAAGATCAGCGCCAGCGGCGGCACCAGCACGATCACCACCTGCGAGGCCAGGCGCGACAGCAGGCCGAGCTTCAGCGTCTCGTTGATGAGCGCGATCGCATAGGCGAAGACGATGGCGATCGTGCCCGCCCAGATCGCGGCATTGTCGGATGGCATCTTCGGATAGGCGCCCGCGAGCCAGAGCGTTGCCGCGTAGAAGACGCCGCCAGACGCGACGACGATGGCGATCAGCGACCCGACGCCGGAACCGAGCGTGCGCGCTTCCTTCGGCAGGGCGGGCGCGAAATCCGGCTTCACGATCGTCACGAGAAACACGTAGCCGGCATAGAGCGCCGAGAGCACGAGGCCGGGGATCATCGCGCCCTTGTACATGTCGCCCACCGAGCGGCCGAGCTGGTCGGCCATCACGATGAGAACGAGCGAGGGCGGGATGATCTGCGCCAGCGTGCCCGACGCCGCGATCACGCCGGAGGCCAGACGCCTGTCATAGCCATAGCGCAGCATGATCGGCAGCGAGATCAGCCCCATGGAAATCACGGAGGCCGCGACGACGCCGGTGGTCGCCGCCAGCAACGCGCCGACGAAGATCACGGCATAGGCGAGGCCGCCGCGCACCGGCCCGAAAAGCTGGCCTATCGTATCGAGCAGGTCTTCTGCCATCCCGGACCGTTCGAGGATCAGCCCCATGAATGTGAAGAAGGGAATGGCGAGCAGCGTGTCGTTGTTCATGACGCCGAACACGCGCTCGGGCAGCGCCGAGAGGAGGTTCCAGTCGAGGCTGATGCTGCCGCCCGACAGCGGCGCGAGTTCGACGCCCACCATGAAGTAGAACAGGCCGACGGCGGCGAGCGAGAAGGCGACGGGATAGCCGAGCAGCAGCACGATCACGAGCGAGGCGAACATGATCGGCGCCATGTTCTGCGCGATGAAATGGGCCATGGCGCGCTCCTCAGCCTTCGATGCCGTGGCCGGACACGCCCGCGTGCGGATCGGGGATTTTTCCCTGCATGATCGCGACGCGCTTGATGAATTCCGACACGCCCTGAATCAACAGAATGGCGAAGCCCACGGGGATGATGAGCTTGGCCGGCCAGACGATCAGGCCACCGGCGCTGGACGAATATTCCTTCTCGGAGAAAGAACGCAGAAAGAACGGCGTTCCCAGCCAGATCATCACGACGCAGAACGTGCCGAGAAAGAACACATGGCCGAACAGCTCGATCCAGTTTCGCAGCGTCCTGGGCAGATGCGAATTCACGATGTCGATCTTGATATGTTCGTTCTTCAGCAGCGTGTATCCGGCGCCGAGCAGGAACACTGCGCCGAACAGATACCATTGCAGTTCCAGCCACGCGTTCGAGCTGATGTTGAAAGCGAAGCGGATGATGGCGTTGATGGACGAGACGAGGACGGCCGCCAGAATGAGCCAGCTCAAGGCCTTGCCGAACCGCTCCTGAATCGAATCGATCGCGCGGCTGATACGCAGTAGAAAATCCATCCCGCTCCCCTTCCGCCCGTCTTGCCTTCCGCCCGTCCTGGCCGGTTGAACCCGGCTTGTGAGACTTCGCAGGCTTTACGTCTTGCTTAGCATCGGGAAGGACGCGCCGCCAGTCGGCGCCGCCCGCGCCGGTCAGCCTCCGGTCACGCTCATGTGCCGCGCCACGGCGGGCCGGCGGGTCGTGCGGTCGATGATGAAATCGTGCCCCTTCGGCTTTCGCCGGATGGCCGCCTCGATCGCCGCGTTGAGCTTCTCGTCGGTCGGGGACGCGCGCAGCGGCTCGCGCAGGTCGGCGGCGTCCTCCTGGCCCAGACACATGTAGAGCGTGCCGGTGCAGGTCACGCGCACGCGATTGCAGCTTTCGCAGAAATTGTGAGTGAGCGGCGTGATGAAACCGACCCGCCCGCCAGTCTCCTTCGCGAGGTAGTAGCGCGCGGGACCGCCGGTCGAATAATCCGTCGCTTCAAGCGTGAATTGTTCGGACAGTTTTGCGCGCACCTCGCTCAGCGGCCAGTACTGGTCGACGCGCTCGCCCTCGACCTCGCCGAGCGGCATGACCTCGATGAAAGTCATGTCCATGCCGCGCCCGTGCGCGAATTTCACGAGGTCGAAGACTTCCCGCTCGTTCACGCCCTTGAGAGCCACGGCGTTGAGCTTGATGGCGAGCCCGGCCTTCTGGGCGGCGTCGAGCCCGGCCAGCACTGTCGCCAGATCGCCGCGCCGCGTGATCTCCTTGAACTTCAGGGGGTCGAGCGTGTCGATCGAAACATTGATACGCTTCACGCCGCAATCGGCCAGCTCCGCCGCGTATTTCGACAGAAGCGAGCCGTTGGTGGTGAGCGTCAGCTCCTTCAGCGCGCCGGAGTCGAGATGGCGCGAGAGGCGGCGGAACAGCGTCATGATATCGCGCCGCACCAGCGGCTCGCCGCCGGTGATGCGCAGCTTGCGGGCGCCACGCGCGACGAAGGCCGAGCACAGCCGGTCCAGCTCCTCGAGCGTCAGCAGATCGCGCTTGGGCAGGAAGGTCATGTCCTCGGACATGCAATAGACGCAGCGGAAGTCGCAGCGGTCCGTCACCGAAACGCGCACATAGGTGATCGCCCGGCCGAAGGGATCCACCAGCGCGGGCGTCGCTTTGATCGTCGGGGTAGCCGGAACGTTCATGGGCGCCTTATATCCGTGACCACGGGGAATATATAGCGACCCGCAAGCGGGAAAAGCGGCCTTTAGGCCGAGACGGAGAGAGCGACATGGCCGAGCCTTGGCCGAGCGAAATCAGGCTGCACGACAACGGAACGCGCCTGACGATCCAGTTCGACGACGCCTCGAACTACGATTACTCGGCGGAATATCTGCGTGTGGAGAGCCCCAGCGCCGAGGTGCAGGGCCACAGCGCGGCCGAGCGCAAGACGGTGGGTGGAAAAAAGAATGTGCGGATCAAGGAGATAGCGCCGGTCGGCAATTACGCCATTCGCCTGGATTTCGACGACGGGCATAACACCGGGATATTCTCGTGGAAGTATCTGGCCGAGCTCGGCCGCGACTATGACGCGATCTGGGGCCGGTACGTTGCGGCGCTTGCCGAGAAGGGCCTGACGCGCTGACGTGTGCGGGGAGGGCGCCCTGGCGATCATGGTAGCGGACGATCATGGTAGGGGCCGATCATGGCGGCGATGGCGCAGCGCACATTGCTGGTGGTCGCGACGCGCGCTGTCGCCGATCTCTTCGGACTGGCGATAAGCGTCTACCTACAATTGGGCGGCGACATCTGTCGCAGTCCAGATCGACGACGTCATCGCCAAGTTGCGTGAGATCGCGCGCGTCTTGAATTCGTTTGGCGAATGACTCTCTGCCGATAGGGTCGCCAAAAATGCAAAACCGCCCGGTGAGGGCGGTTCGCAATTGGCCGGACAGCGGCGCTTCAGCGCATCACGACGACTTTCGTGCCGACGCTCACACGGTTGTAAAGGTCCGTGACGTCGTCGTTGGTCATACGGATGCAGCCCGACGACACGGCCTGGCCGATCGTCTCCGGCTCGTTCGAGCCGTGGATGCGGTAGAGCGAGCCGCCGAGATACATGGCGCGCGCGCCGAGCGGATTCTGGATGCCGCCCGCCATGTGGCGGGGCAGGTCGGGACGGCGGCGCAGCATCTGCGCCGGCGGCGTCCAGTCCGGCCATTCGCGCTTCATGGTGACGGTCTTGACGCCGCCCCATTCGAAGCCGGGACGGCCGACGCCGACGCCGTATTTGATCGCCTGTCCGCCCGGCAGAACATAATAGAGCCGGCGCTCGGCGGTGGAGATGACGATCGTGCCCGGCGCATATTTGCCGTTGAAATAGACGGTTTCGCGCGGGATGGCGGTCGCCATCGGACGCCCGCCCGCGCCCAGCGCGCCCGGGCTCTGGACCAGCGGCTGATGGGTCAGCGGGTCGTATTCGACGCCCGGCGCTGCGGTGGCGACGCCGGCGGCGAGCAGGCCGCCGATCGCGCAGGCATAGGCAATGATCGTTCGCCGCATGGTGTTTCCTTCCCTCGCCCGGCCCCGTTGCGGGCAGTGTGAATCACGCGGCATTCTGGGCCAATGGACCCAGGTCATGCAACGCTGCATGGCTCGCACGCGGCTGGGTTTCCCCGGTTCGTGTCGCGCGGGCCACACCGGGGTCAGGCGCCGGCGCGATAATCCTTGAACCGCGAGCGCAGCGCCATCTTTTGCACCTTGCCCGTGCCAGTCATCGGGAACTCGTCCATGAATTCCACAGCGTCGGGCATCCACCAGCTCGCCAGCTTCGGGCGCATGTGATCGAGGATCGCCGGACCGTCGACCGTCGCGCCCTGCCTGCGCACGATCAGGAGCAGCGGCCGCTCCTGCCATTTTTCGTGCGTGACCGCGATGACGGCCGCCTGCAGCACGTCCGGGTGCGACAGCGCAGCATCCTCGAGCTGAATAGAGGAAATCCACTCGCCGCCGGACTTGATGACGTCCTTGGAGCGATCTGTCAGCGACACATGACCCTGGCGGTCGATCAGCGCCATGTCGCCGGTGATGAGCCAGCCGTCCGGATCCACGCCTTCGTTCAGTTTCATGTAACCCGACGCCACCCACGGTCCGCGCGCGCGCAGATGGCCGACCGCGACGCCGTCGTGCGGAAGCGCCTTGCCCTCGTCGTCGACGATGCGCAGTTCCGTGCCGAAACAGGCGCGGCCGGAGACCATGCGGCGGTCGAGCTTTTCGGCGTCCGACAGCGAATCCGAACCGGGCCGCATCGAGGGCATGGTGCAGCCGAGCGCCTCGGTCATGCCCCAGGCCTGGATGTAGTCGACGCCATATTCGCGCTTGAGCTTGTCCACCATGGCGCGCGGCGGCGCCGAGCCAGATGAAAGCGTCGCGCGCAGGGTCGAGAATGTCTTGCCGTTGCGGGCCAGCCAGTCGAGCAGGATCAGCCAGAAGCTCGGCACGCCGGCGGATAGCGTCACGCCTTCGCCCTCGAGCAGTTCGTAGAGCTTGTCGGGCTCGTAGTTGCGGCCTGGCAGCACGAGCTTGGAGCCGGTGAAAGGCGCGGTGAACGGCATGTTCCAGCCGTTGCCGTGGAACAGCGGCGCCATCGGAAACATGACCTCGCGCACGCCTTCCTTGTGGCCCGGCAGGAACTCGAAGCTCGAGCAGATCAGCGTCTGCAGGATCGCGGCGCGATGCGAATAGACGACGCCTTTCGGATTGCCCGTCGTGCCGGACGTGTAGCAGATGGTCGAGGCGCTCTTTTCGTCGAACTGCGGCCAGTCGAAGCCGGAATTGTCTTCCGCAGCCAGAAGCTCCTCGTAGCAATGCACGGGCCTGGGCAGATTCACCTGAGGCATGCGCTCGCGCGCCGACATGAAGACGAAGGCTTCCACCGTTGTGAGTCGCGGCGCGATGGCTTCCACCAGCGGCAGCGTCGCGCGGTCGATGAACAGCAGCCGATCCTCGGCATGATTGATGATGTAGACGAGCTGATCGGGGAATAGCCGCGGATTGACCGTGTGCAGCACGTAGCCCATGCCCGGTGCGGCGTAGAACATCTCGAAATGGCGATGCGTGTTGAAGGCGAGCGTGCCGACGCGGTCGCCCTGTTTCATGCCGAGCCGCTTCAGCGCCAGCGCCATCTTCTGCATGCGCGGATGCGCGTCAGCGTAGGTATAGCGGTGCAGGTCGCCCTCGATCTCGCGCGCCACCACTTCCGCATCGCCGTGATGGTCGGCGGCGTATTTGATCAGGCCGCTGATCAGCAGCGGCATGTCCATCATCAATCCCTGCATGTCCCGTCCCCGCAATTCTGTTTCGCCGGACCGTCCGACAATCTTGCGCGGTCCGATTGTTGACGCGACGATATGAGGGCGGCGGCTGCGACGTCAACGGCGGGGAGGGGACTTGGGAAGATTCGAGAACAAGGCGGTCGTGATCACCGCTGCGGCATCCGGCATCGGCCTCGCGACGGCGCGGCGGTTTGCGACGGAAGGCGCGCGGCTGGCGCTCTGCGACATCGACGGCGCCGCGCTCGCGGCGCATGGCCGCGCGCTCGATATCGATCCTGCGCGCCTTCTGCTTGAAACGCTCGATGCGCGGGAGAAATCCGGTCTCGAAAAGCTCGTCTCCGAGGCTGTGCGCGCATATGGCCGCATCGACGTCCTCGTAAACGTGGCCGGCGGCGGCCGGCGCGGGCGCGTGCAGGATTTGAGTGACGACGACTGGCGCCACGTCATGAGCCTGTCGCTCGACAGCGTATTTCACGCAAGTCGCGCCGCCATGCCGCACCTGATCGGAACGCGCGGGGCGATCATCAATGTCGCGTCGATTTCAGGCCTCGCCGGCGACGGCGGCAACGCCGCCTACGACGCCGCCAAGGCGGCCGTCATCAATCTCACGCGCGCCATGGCGGTGGACGCGGGACGCGACGGCGTGCGCGTCAACGCAGTCGCGCCGGGCCTGACCGCTACGCCGATGACCGCACGCATGCGCGCGGCGCCTGCCGTCATGGAGCAGTACGAGGATCGCATTCCGCTCGCCCGCGCCGGGACGCCGGAGGAAGTGGCTGCGGCAATCTGCTTTCTGGCCTCAGACGACGCTTCCTACATCAACGGCGTCTGTCTGCCGGTGGACGGCGGGCTTTCGGCGTGGACGGGCCAGCCGGTCTGGCGGCCGCGGCGCTGATGAACGCGAGGCGCGTGCGCATTCGCGCATCGCCATGAGGCGCGCCGCGCGTAAGTGGCGACGAAAGGACGTCCTCATGCGCCATATCGCAATCCTGCTCCTGGCTTGTCTGCTTCCCGTCGCCGCCGGCGCCGCGCCCGCGGATCCGGCATGCGCATCCGGCATGAGCCGCGCCGACGATCTCGTCTCGGCGGTCGCTGCGCGCGACAGGGGCGGCCCCTACGGATCTTCCGCGCTCTGCAACGTCCTGCGCGCCAATCTGCGCGACATGCGCGAGGCGACGGCCATCATGAAGCGATGCATGACCGGCCACGCGTTGCGCGAGAATGTCGGACAGATGGAAGCATCGATGGACGATGTTCAGGCGGTCGTCGCCGCGCGCTGCCGTTAGAACCCGGCTGGCGCGCCGCGTCTTTCCCTTTTAACCTGCGCGGCAAAGAGGGAAGCGGCCATGGCTGGGTTCAAGGACTACGATTCATTCGACGCGGTCGGGCTGGCCGAACTCGTGCGGCGCGGGCAGGCGAGCGCGGAGGAGTTGCTCGACGAGGCGATCTCGCGCACCGAGAAGGTCGATCCGCAACTCAACGCCGTCGTGGTCAGGCACTACGATTTTGCGCGCAAGCAGATCGAGAACGGTCTGCCCGACGGGCAATTTCGCGGCGTGCCGTTTCTCCTGAAAGACCTCAACCTGCTGAGCGGAACGCGCACGACCTTCGGGGCCTCGCTCAACAAGGATTACGTCGCCGATCACACCGATACGCTGACGCAACGGTTTCTCGACGCGGGCCTGGTGATTTTCGGCAAATCGTCGTCGCCCGAATTCGGCCTGATGCCGACGACCGAGACGCGCCTGCACGGCCCCACCCGCAATCCCTGGAATACGGAGCATTCCTCCGGCGGTTCGTCGGGCGGCGCAGGCGCGGCCGTCGCCGCGCGCATCCTGCCCGTGGCGCATGCTTCGGACGGCGGCGGCTCGATCCGCATTCCCGCATCGGCCTGCGGCGTGTTCGGCCTCAAGCCGACGCGCGCACGCACGCCTATGGGCCCGGACCGCGGCGAAGGCTGGGGCGGGTTTTCGGTCGGCCACGTCGTCTCCATCAGCGTGCGCGACAGCGCGGCCATGCTGGATGCGATCGAGGGGCCCGAACTCGTCAGCCCTTATCACGCGCCGCCGCATGCGCGCGCATTCGCCGACGAAGTGCGGCGCGAGCCGGGGCGCCTGCGGATCGCCTTCACCGATCGCGCGCCTTCTGGCGCGCCGATCGATCCGGAAATCGCCGCCGCCGTGCGCGATGTCGCGAAAATGCTGGAAAAGCTCGGGCACGAGGTGATCGAGAAGGCGCCGGTCCTGCCCCTGTCGCCGGCCGATGCGCTGTCCGTCATCACCGGCGCCAACACCGCGCTCAATGTGCAGCTTGCCGAACAGCAGCTCGGCCGCAAGACGACCGAGGACGAATTCGAGAAGCTGACGCTGGCGGTGGCGCATAACGCCGCCAGGCGTTCCTCGGTCGATTACGTCGCCGCGCAACTCGACGGCTTCCGCATTTCGCGCGCGCTCGCCGAATTCTTCACCGATGTCGATGTCCTGCTGCAGCCCACCCTCTGCCGTCCGCCGCTGAAGCTCGGCGTCATCGACACGATGGGCGATCTCGGCACGATCTCCGCCACGCTCGCCGAATACATGCCCGGCACGGCGATGTTCAACATGTCCGGCCAGCCCGCCATGTCCGTGCCGCTCGCATGGAACAAGGCCGGACTGCCGCTCGGCATGATGTTCGCCGGCCGCTTCGGCGACGAGGCGACGCTGTTTCGGCTGGCGGCGCAGCTCGAGCAGGAGCGGCCGTGGAAGGATAGCAAGCCGGGGGTTTGCGCTTAGCAGCGGCGACCGATCGGCTTACGCCCGGAATTTACCGAAGGTCACATAAGGTCTACTATCCCGGAGCGTCGAAAGGGGAACAGGCCATGTCGTCGTTTACAGGCGCTCTGCTCGATCTGCATGTCATCCTGAGCCTGCTCGAAATCCCGGTTGGCGTCGCGTTGCTCTTCGCCATGTTCGGGGGCAGGGCGCCGCGTCGCCTGACGCTGGCCTTCCTCGTTCTCGCCGCCTTGACGAGTCTCACGGGCTTTCCCCTGCCGCCTCCCGGCTTTGATCCGGCGCGTGCAATCGGCCTTCTGTCTCTCGCTCTGACCGCCATTGCGGCTTACGCCTATGTCGTCGGACACGTCCAGGGCGCGTGGCGCGCGATCTTCGTCATCGCGGCGGTCGCCACGCTCTACCTCGATGTCTTCGTCGCGATCGTTCAGGCCTTCCAGAAGCTGGCCTTTCTGCAGCCTCTCGCGCCCACGCAATCCGAGCCGCCGTTCCTGATCGCCCAGGCGATATGCTTGGCTGTTTTCGTCGCGGCTGGCGCGCTGGCCGTGACGCGAATTCGGCGGAGCGCTGCGATCGCCGGCTGATACTGGCGAACTACGCGGTTCTGCTCCGCACCACCATCGACTGGCTCGCCGTCGCCATCAGTTCGCCGCCCTCGGAAAACAGCCGCATGTCGCCATGCGCGAAGCCTGCGTTCAGGCCGGTGACCGTGATGTCGCAGAACACCCAGCGCGTCGGCGCGACTTTTCGCACGCGAAGTGTGTTGTCGAGCGAGGATGAGCCGGAATTGGCTTCGCCCAGCGCCGGGCCGATCGCCGAGGGCACGTAGTCCGCAAAGATCGCCAGCATGCTGGCGCTCATCTCGTATTCCTCGACCGTGCGCGCCCACAGCGCGAGGCGTCCATCGGGGGAGGGCGTTCCGTCGCGGCGCAGCGCGCCTTTCGGCATCCGCAATTCGACGCGGCGATTGTAGTTTTCGCCGTGGTCGGGCCAAAGCTGGACGCGCTCGCACTCTTCCGGGCGCGGTACGGCCGGCATTTGCGCCCATTGATGCGCCGCGCCGTCCGGTCGGTCGCCGAGCGCGGCGGAAACGGTGATGATTTCGGCCTCGCCGACATGGCCGGACACGCGCGCCTGCGTCGTGTGGCGGCCCTTGTAGAAAATTCGCACGTCGAGATCGAGCACCGACGGCGGCCGCGCGAACGACAGATATTGCGCCGTCGCCCAGACCACCGGCCGCTCGCAGGTGCGCTCCAGCGCCTCGATCGAGGCGGCGAGCCCGACGCCCCCATACATGAACATGGCCTCGGGCGGGCCGACGCAGACGCTCGGGTTCAGCGGGAGGTTCCAGCGATGCGGATTGTGCGAGCCGCGCAGCTCGAAGAAGCGTTTTGTCATGCCCTCGTTTCGCACGGGGGCGAGCGTCAGTTCAACTGAAAGCGGCGGGCAGGGCGACGCGGGCGACGAGGCCGCGCGGCGCGCGGTCGAGCAATTGCAGCTTGCCGCCCGCCTTTTCGGTCAGCGAGGCGACGATGGAGAGGCCGAGACCGAAGCCGCCTTTTTCGTCCACCGTGCGCGCGGGCTCGCCGCGCACGAATGGTTCGAGCAATTGCTCCTTCTTGTCCTCCGCGATGCCCGGCCCATCGTCGGCGACATCCACCACGATGAAGCCGTCGCGCGGCGCGCTGGCGCTGACGACGACATGCTGGCCGTGTGTCACTGCATTCTCCACGAGGTTGGAGAACAGGCGCTGCATCTCGTCGATGGAGCCGTAGACCGTCTGATGCTTTCCGCCGGAATAGGAGACGTCGTGGCCGAGATCGGCGAATTCGTCGGCGATGGTCTGCAGCACGCTGTCGAGGTCGATCAGGCTGACGCCCGCGTCCGACTGCTCGCCGCGCAGATAGACGAGATTCTTGTGGAGCATGGAATCCATGGTCTCCACGTCCTTCTGCATCTTCGCCTTCAACGCGTCGTCCGTGATGAATTCCGTGCGCAGACGCATGCGCGTGATGATGGTGCGCAGATCGTGGCTGATGGCGGCGAGCGCGCGGGATCGCGATTCTATCATGGAGCTGATGCGCCGCTGCATCCGGTTCAGTGCGCGCGACAATTCCCGCATTTCCCGCGGTCCCGTCTCCTTGATCGGATCGGTGCGGCCGCGGTCGAGCGGGAGCTTTTCGGCTTGGCGCACGAGCCGGTAGAGCGGCGCGATGACCGCGAGCGTCAGCCAGATGGTGAGCAGCAGCGCAGAGACGAGAAACAGCGCCGCCGAGCTTTCGAGATTGCGCGACATCACAGGACGCCACTCGTCCACGCCGCGCCGCTCCTTCTCGAGCGCCTGCGAGCGGCGCGGCTCGAGAATCGCGACGACCAGATATCCGCCCTTGCGCAACTCGATCGCGAAATCGCTGTCGGGCAGGGCCATTTTCTCGCGTGGCGTACGCACGACCGCGCCGGGCCACAGCCTGTTGCGCACCAGGTTGCCGGCGCCGGAATCGGGTGCGATCTGGCTGCCCGCCGGCGCCTTGTCGGTCAGGACGAACTTCAGCCATGGCGCGGCGCGCCCGAGCTCGGCGATTGTCGCGGTCCGTCGCTCCGGCGCGGCGAGGTCGATCGCCGTGACGGCGCTGGCGACGATCTCGGCGGGTTCGACGACATCGGGACGCGGCGGGGGCGCGGTGATGAAATAGGCGGAGGTCACGACGATCTGAAACAGCGCGATGGCGACGAACAGAACGAGCGCGATCTGGGCGGCGAGGCTGTCGGGCCGCAGCCAGCGCCCAAGGCGGTTCATCGCCGCGTCACCTGCGCGGAAAACATGTAGCCCTCGGAGCGGATCGTCTGGATCAGCCGCGGGCTGCGCAGGTCGCTTTCCATTTTCTGGCGCAGGCGGCTGATCAGCGTGTCGATCGAGCGCTCGTGCGGCCCTTCGACCGGCCCGTGCGTCAGCCCGATCAACTGGTCGCGCGTCAGCACGCGGTTAGGGTGCTCGCACAGCGCGTAGAGAAGATCGAACTCCGCCGCCGTCATGGCGATCCGCGAGCCGGACGGCGCGACGACCTCGCGCGCGGTGACGTCGACGCGCCAGCCCGCGAAGCGATAGATCTGGCGCGCGCCCTCTGCGGCGCCGGGCTGCAAGCCTGCGGCGCGGCGCAGAACCGCACGGATTCGGGCGAGCAATTCGCGCGGATTGAAGGGCTTGGAGACATAATCGTCGGCGCCCATCTCGAGCCCGACGATCTTGTCCACATCCTCGCCCTGCGCAGTGACGATCACGATCGGTATGCCGCTTTCGCGCCGCAGCCGCCGGCAGATCGACAGGCCGTCCTCGCCGGGCAGGTTGAGATCGAGCAGCACGAGATCGTAAGCGGCTTGCGACAGCGCCTCGTCCATCGCCGCCCCATTGGCGACCGAGGTGACGGAAATCTGGTTTGCGCCGAGATAGCGCGAGATGAGCGCGCCGATCTCGGCGTCGTCCTCAACCAGCAATACGGAAGCGGCGTCGGTCACGGCGAGGAATCGTTTCGTTGCAGCGGTCTGCAGCAGCCAAGCCACGCCCCGACGGGCCTGTCGACCGAATTCTTCGGACGCCCGGAATCTCAGACACACTTCAGACAAGAAGCGCCGCGGACAGACAAACCGCTGAGAAGCCGGCGCGCGATAAGGATGGTGTTCGGTAGTGAAATCATCCGCTTAAGGATTTTCCGCCGAACGCAAGCGCCGCCTGGCGGCGCACATTTCGTTTCGTGATCGCGCCGATGGTCGCGGAACGTTGGCGCAGCCCGCGTTAACCCTCTCGCGGGCTGCGCCTTTTCATTTTCGGGCCTTCCCATCTCCTCGTCATCCGCCAGCCGGCGAACCGCGTTTGCCGGTTCGGCCCGCTATGGAGTGGCGCGCATAAGTCCGCGCCGCGATGCGGTTCGATGCTCCAGATCTTGATTTTAATGGTGGGCGCGACAGGGATTGAACCTGTGACCCCTCCCGTGTGAAGGGAGTGCTCTCCCGCTGAGCTACGCGCCCTCTGGCCCTTGGCCGAGTGGCGCACGGTTTAGGCGGGCGGGGCGGGGCGCGTCAAGCGCGATCTGCGGCATGCGCCGTCAATGCGCTTACAGCGTCCCACAATTGATCGAAATGCGAGATCACGCGGTCCGGCCCGAGCTGGTCGACAGGGACGTCGGTATAGCCGAAATCAACGGCCACGCAGGGAATGCCGAGGCGTTTCGCCGTGTCGATGTCCGTGCGCGAATCCCCCACCATGATCGAGGCGGCAGGCGTTCCGCCGGCCGTCGAGATGGTCTGTTCCAGCACGCGCGGATCGGGCTTGGCGACGCCGAACGTGTCCTGCCCGACGATGACGCGGAAGCGGCCGGCGACGCCCAGCGCCTCCAGCAGCTTGCGCGCCGGCGCCTCGATCTTGTTGGTGCAGACGGCGAAGTCCCAGCCTGCCGCCTCGAACCGGTCGAGCGCTTCGACGACTCCGGGAAACAGGAAGCTTTCGTCGGCGATATGCGCCTCATAATGGGCAAGGAAATCGCCGAACAATTGTTGCAGCTTCGCTGGCCCCAAGGGCGCGTTCTGCGCCGCATAGCCACGCTGGATCAGGGCCTTGGCGCCTGCCCCCAGCATGAAACGGGCCTGGGCGAGGTCGATCGGGGCGATCCCCTCGCGCGCCAGGATGAAATTGAGCGTGCCGATCAGGTCGCCGGCGGTTTCGGCCAGCGTGCCATCGAGGTCGAAGACCAGAAGTTTCCGTGAGTTCATGGCGCGGACCTATGCCGGAACGGGCGCGTGGGCAAGGCGGCGCGCGCGCCGACGTCAACACATTGTTAACCATGTTCGTGCTGGTTTGCTCCGGGCTCCCGCTCGAAGGCCGTCATGAATCGCTTTTTCCTCCGCATCTTCGCCGCGCTCGCGCTTCTGGCCAGCGCTTCCGCCGCCGCATTCGCGGCCTCCAACTACGATTTTCTCGCCGCGCCCGAGACCGACCTCAACCGCGTCTACCGGCTGGACAAGGCGACCGGCGAGATCGGCGCCTGCCAGTACGGCCTCAAGGAAGGCTCGGTCGGCGCCACCCTCTGCTATCCGCCGGGCGAAGGCGCGACCGCCATGCAGCAGAGCGAATACGGCCTCGTCGCCTCACGCCACGAGCGCGAAGGCGGCGTATTCCGTGTCGACCTGCGCTCCGGCGCCATGTCGATCTGCTACGTCCTCAACGATTCCGTCGTCTGCACCCCGCCCTCGCGCTGACGCCGTCGCCCTGATTGCGTTTTGACGCGTGAGCCTTTATCCCGCGCCTGTTCCAGCGCGGGATGACAATGAACGCCTCCGCCCAGATTTCACAGGACGAAGCCAAGCGCCGCGCAGCCGCCCGCGCCGCGGAATTCGTGCGGCCGGGCATGCGGCTCGGCCTCGGCACCGGCTCCACCGCCGCCTTTTTCGTCGACATTCTCGGCGGCATGGTCCGCGATGGGCTCGATGTGGTCGGCGTCCCGACATCGGAGCGCACCCGCGCGCAGGCGCAGGCTCTCGGCATCCGGCTCTCCACACTCGAAGAAACGCCCGAACTCGATCTGACCGTCGACGGCGCGGACGAATTCGATTCGAAGTTGCGCCTGATCAAGGGCGGCGGCGGGGCGCTGCTGCGCGAAAAAATCGTTGCGGCGGCCTCGGCCCGCATGGTCGTCATCACCGACGCCTCGAAGGAAGTCGCTGCGCTCGGCCGTTTCCCGCTACCGGTCGAGGTCGACCGCTTCGGCATGGAATCGACGCGCCGCCACATCGTCCGCGCGATCGCCGATTGCGGGCTCGCGGGCGGAGTCGCGCTGCGCGCGGGCGCGGACGGCCATGCTTTCGTCACCGATGGCGGCCATTGCATCTTCGATTGCGCGCTGGGCGCGATTTCCGATCCCGAACGCCTCGCCGCCAGCCTTGTCGCCATTCCCGGCGTGGTGGAGCACGGCCTGTTCATCGGGCTGGCGACCGCTATTGTCATTGCCGGGTGCGACGGCGTCCGCCTCATCGGCGCGCCCGACTGACCACAACGAGATTTACGCGCCTCCGGCCAACCAGGAGAACAAAGTGTCCGCCAGAACTTTCGCCCGCGCCCTCGGCTTCGTCGCGCTGCTCGCGGCTGCGCCGGCCTTCGCCCAGACCAATGCGCCTGCCGCAGCGCCCGCCGTCGGCGCGCCGACCGCAGCCCAGCTCGCGCTCGCCAAGGATATCGTCGTCGATTCCGGCGTGTCGCGCTCCTTCGCCATCGTCATTCCGCAGTTTCTCGACCAGATCGGCACGCGCCTGACCCAGACGCGCCCGGACCTGATCAAGGATCTCAACGGTGTGATGGAGCAGATCAAGCCGGAATTCGACAAGCGCGTCGACCAGATGGTCGATACGGCCGCGCGTCTCTATGCGGAACGCATGAGCGAGCAGGAGCTCAAGGACGTGTCCGCCTTCTTCAAGAGCGCCAGCGGCAAGAGATATGTCGAGCAGCAGCCGCTCGTCCTCAACGCGCTCTATGTGTCGATGCAAAGCTGGCAGCAGCAGATTTCGCAGGACATGATGGCGCGCGTGCGCGAAGAGATGAAAAAGAAGGGTCACGAAATGTGACGTCCGGAAGGACAGATTGGTGACTGCATTCGACTACGATCTCTTCGTCATCGGCGCTGGCTCCGGCGGCGTGCGCGCGGCGCGCATCGCGGCGGGCTACGGCGCGAAAGTCGCGGTGGCCGAAGAATTCCGCATCGGCGGAACCTGCGTCATCCGCGGCTGTGTGCCGAAGAAGCTCTACGTCTACGCCAGCCGTTTCCGCGACGATTTCGAGGACGCAGCCGGGTTCGGCTGGACTGTCGCGCCGCCGCGCTTCGACTGGCCGACGCTGGTCGCCGCGAAGGAAAAAGAGATCACGCGGCTCTCCGGCATCTACGCATCCAATCTCGAAAAAGCCGGCGTGGAAATGATCGCCGCGCGCGCGACGCTCGAAGGCCCGAACGCCGTTCGGCTCTCGACCGGCAAGATGGTCACGGCGCGTATCGTTCTCGTCGCGACCGGCGGCGCGCCCGCCATGCACCCGGCCATTCCCGGCGGCGAACTGGCGATTTCCTCGAACGAAATCTTCGATCTGAAGACTTTCCCGCAACGCCTGCTCGTCGTCGGCGGCGGCTACATTGCCGTCGAATTCGCCAGCGTTTTCGCGCGATTGGGATCGCAGGTCACGCAGGTGTTCCGCGCCGACAACGTGCTGCGCGGCTTTGACGGGGAGTTGCGAGCCATGCTGGCCGAGGCGATGAGCCACGCTGGCGTCGCGCTGAAACACGGTCTGCTGCCGACGCATATCGAGAAAGCGGGCGGTTGCCTGCGCGTTTCTTTGTCCGACGGATCGGTTGCGGATTTCGACCAGGTGCTCATCGCGACGGGGCGCGCGCCGCACACCAAAGGGCTCGGTCTCGAGGCCTGCGGCGTCGGTTTGCGCCAGAACGGCGCCGTCATCGTCGACGAGCGCTCGCGCACCAACGTGCCCTCGATCTACGCGGTGGGCGACGTCACCGACCGCATCAACCTCACGCCCGTGGCGATCCGCGAGGGTCACGCCTTCGCCGATAGCGTGTTCGGCGGCAAGGATGTCGTGGTCGACCATCGCCATGTGCCCTCCGCCGTCTTCACGACGCCGGAGATCGGCACGGTCGGCCTTACGGAAGAGCAGGCGCGGCAGGAATACGAGGTGGTCGACGTCTACAGGGCGACGTTCCGGCCGATGAAAGCCACGGTCTCGGGCCGCACGGAAAAGACGCTTATGAAAATCCTCGTCTGCGGCCATTCGGACAAGGTGCTGGGCGTCCATATCCTCGGCCATGACTCCGGGGAAATGGCGCAATTGCTGGCGATCCCGATCCGCATGGGCGCGACCAAGGCCGATTTCGACGCGACCATGGCGCTGCACCCCACGGCGGCGGAAGAACTCGTCACAATGCGCACGCGAACCGCGCGCTACGAGCGCGGCAAGTAGGTCAATTCAGCAGGTAGACGCCCGTGTTCAGGGCGGCGGCGAAGCTGACCCACGCGAGATAGGGAACGAGCAGCCACGCCGCGAGCCTGTCGAGCTTGCCGAATGCGAAAATGTTCGCGGCTATGGCGATCCACAGCGCCGCGATCACGATCAATCCGCCGCCCGGCGAACGTATCCCGAAGAAGACGACCGACCACAGGCCGTTCAAGAATATCTGCACGAGGAAGACGAGGATCGCCGCGCGCTTGTCGGCGAGCGGACGGTCGAGCGTCAGAATCCGCCAGAAGGCGTAGGCGATTGCAATGTAGAAAACGGTCCAGGCAGGGCCGAAAACCCAGTTTGGCGGCGTGAACCACGGCTTTTCGAGTGTCGCATACCAGGTCGGGATGGCCGGCAGGGTCGCGTGCGAGCCCGCGACGCCGGCCAGGACGACGGGAACGATCGCGGCGAGCGCAGCGAAAATTGGATGACGTCGCGTCACGAAGATCCGCCTTTGTTTCCAGCGCGCGAACAACCGTCACGGTCTCGCTTGGTTCCCTCCGCGCCGGCGGGGACCGACGCCGGTGGCGGACTTGATGGAGCTATGCCCGAGGGTCGCATTCCGCCAAGCCCTCGTGTATAAGCCGCGCTTTCCGATTGCTGCGGCCGGTTTGCGGCCCTTTCTGGAGTATGCGTCATGTCCGCCGAGCGCTGGTCGCCCGAGAGCTGGAGAAGCCGTCCCGTCGCGCAGGTTCCGGACTATCCGGATGCGCAGGCGCTGGGCGACGTCGAGCGGCAGATATCAGGCTTTCCGCCGCTGGTTTTTGCAGGCGAGGCGCGCAAGCTGAAGAAGGCGCTGGCCAAGGTTGCGGCCGGCGAGGCTTTCCTGCTGCAGGGCGGCGATTGCGCCGAGAGCTTCAGCGAGCATTCCGCCGACAATATCCGCGACTTCTTCCGCGTCTTCCTGCAGATGGCGGTCGTCATGACCTTCGCCGGCTCTTCGCCGGTGGTGAAGGTCGGCCGCATCGCGGGCCAGTTCGCAAAACCCCGCTCGGCGCCGACCGAGAAGAAGGGCGACGTGGAACTGCCGAGCTATCGCGGCGACATCGTCAACGGCATGGATTTCACGGCCGAAGCCCGCATTCCGGATCCGCGCCGCCAGCTCGAAGCCTATCGCCAGTCGGCGGCGACGCTGAACCTGCTGCGCGCGTTTGCGACCGGCGGCTACGCCAATCTCGAGAATGCGCACCGCTGGATGCTCGGGTTCGTGAAGGACAGCCCGCAGTCCGGCCGTTATCAGGAGCTGGCTGACCGCATCACCGAGACGCTCGGCTTCATGCGCGCCATCGGCCTCGATCCCGAGAGCCATCCCGAGCTGCGCCAGACCGACATCTACACCTCGCACGAGGCGCTGCTGCTCGGTTACGAGCAGGCGCTGACGCGCGTCGATTCGACGACAGGCGATCATTACGACACGTCCGGCCACATGATCTGGATCGGCGACCGCACCCGCCAGCCCGATCACGCCCACGTCGAATTCTGTCGCGGCGTGAAAAACCCGATCGGCCTGAAGTGCGGCCCCTCGCTGAAGGGCGACGAGCTGATCCGGTTGATCGACATGTTGAACCCGGCCAACGAAGCAGGTCGCCTGACGCTGATCTGCCGCTTCGGCTCGGACAAGATCGCCGAGCATCTGCCGGGCCTGATCCGCGCGGTCGAGCGCGAGGGCCGCAAGGTCGTGTGGTCGAGCGATCCGATGCACGGCAACACGATCACGGCGGCGGGCTACAAGACCCGGCCGTTCGACCGCATCATGAGCGAAATCCGCACCTTCTTCGCGATCCATCGCGCGGAAGGCACGTTCGCGGGCGGCGTGCATCTGGAAATGACCGGCAAGAACGTCACGGAATGCATGGGCGGCGCCCGCGCCATCACCGAGACCAACCTGTCGGAAATGTACGACACCTCCTGCGACCCGCGCCTCAACGCGGAACAGTCGATCGAGGTGGCGTTCCTGGTGGCGGAGTTGCTGAAGGACGAGCGCCAGGCGCGCGGCCTGCCGCAGGTCGACGCGGCGGAATGATCAGAGGCGGCGCAAGCGCCGCCCGAGTCTTGTTGCGGCGCAAAACGCCTCTTGTCCCATTGCGCTCGCGCAACCGGGCCAGCGGGCCTATATCCGCTCCATGACGACCTTCCCGACCTTCTTCATCTCGCACGGATCGCCCAACATGATCCTGCACGAGAGCCCCGCCCGCGACTTTCTCTCCGGCCTCGGCCGGACGATCCCGCGGCCCGAAGCCATTCTGATCATGTCCGCGCATTTCGAGACGGACACGCCGATCGTCTGCGCTGACGAGCAGCCGAAGATGATTTACGATTTCGGCGGCTTCGAGCCGGAAATGTACACGCAGCAATATCCCGCGCCCGGCGCGCTCGGCCTTGCCGTCGAGGCGGCGCAACTGGCGAAGAACGCCGGGCTGGATGCGGTCGCGGCGACGGGTCGCGGCTACGACCACGGCACATGGGTCCCATTGAAGCTGATCTACCCGGACGCCGACATTCCCGTCGCGCAGATTTCCGTCCAGCCGCATCGCGGCGGCGCGCATCACGCGGCGGTCGGCCGCGCGCTCGCGCCGCTCAGGGACAAAGGCGTCCTCATCATCGGCTCCGGCGGCGCGACGCATAATCTGCGCGCGCTCTATACCGGCGGCTATACGGATGAAGACCCCGCGCCCGCATGGGTCGCCGATTTCGACGAATGGGTACGCGACAAGGCCGAGGGCGGCGATCTCGATGCGCTTGGCGACTATGAGACGTCGGCGCCCTTCGCACGTGAAAACCATCCGAGCCCGGAGCACTTCCTGCCAATGCCGTTCGCGATGGGCGCGGCGGGCGAGGGCGCCAAGGGCGAGCGCATCCACGCCTCCGTCCAACGCGGCGTGCTCATGCTGGACGCCTATCGCTTCACCTGACCAGCGACAGGCCTGCCGCGTTCCATTTGCGGCAGGGCAGGTCGGGCGCGATGTGGTCGAGGGTCTTGCGCATCCGCAGCGTCCGGGCCTCGAGCCCGGCCGACAGCCGGTAGCCGCGGGCGCGCGCGAGCCCGATCATGGAATCGTTGCTGCGCAGGGTTTCTCCAACCAGCGTTTCGATGCCGTCGGCGGCGGCGCGCTCCTCGATCAGACCCAGCAGGATCGAGCCGAGCCCGCGTCCACGAAAATCGTCGGCCAGCGACATGCCGAACTCGCCTTCGCGCTCGGCGCAGGAGAGCGCCACGCGCGCCTCGCCCGCGATGATTTCTCCGGCGGTCGAGTGCGCGACGAGCAGCAGCGTGAGCCGGTCGCGCTCGTTGGCGGCGAGCGCGCGGGCAAGTTCGCCCGGCGGCAGTTCGCGCAACGGCCCGAAGAAGCGGTTGGTGCGCGACTGGAGCGACATGCGCCGTACATAATTCTGGAGCGCCTCGCCATCGTCGGGACGGATCGAGCGAAGAACAAAGCCGGCGTCCAGATCGTCCTGCGCATGCACGGTCCTGATGGGGAGGGGGAATGACGGCGCCATGAGATCGCTCCATTGGTCGGCGACAGTTGCGGCTCGCCTTCAAGCCGGTCTGCCCGTCTTCCTTTGGAATCTGGGCCGGCCGGCGGCGCGTGACAAACGATCTTGTTTCAGCCGACGCGTGAGAATCTCTCGCCTCTATGGAGCCTTGCCGATGCCCGCGGCCCAATATGTCTACGATCCCGGCCAGCGCGCCTTCCACTGGCTGATGGCGGCGGCCATTTTCGTCGCGCTCGGTCTCGGCGTCTGGGCTCACACGATGGCGCCGGGCGCGCCGCTGCGCGTGCAATTGCTCTTCATCCACAAGTCGCTTGGCATGGGCGTGCTGGCGCTCGTGCCTTTGCGCGCGATCTGGCGGCTCGTGAACGGGGAGCCCGCGTGGCGCAGGCCGCTCGCGCCGCATGTGCGCATTGCATCTCATCTTGCGCATGCCGCGCTTTACGCGCTGATGGCGGCGTTGCCGATCGCCGGCTATGTGGCGTCAGGCGCCGGCGGCCACGACTTGCCATTCTTCGGGCTGTTCCAATGGCCGCTGGTCATCCCCGTCGAAAAATCGATCTCGAAGGCCGGCGACGCCGCGCACTACTGGCTTGCCTGGGCGGCGGCGCTGGCGATCGGTCTGCATCTCGCCGCTGTCGTCTGGCACCGCTGGATCAGGCGCGACGAGGTTCTTTCTCGCATGATCCCGGAGCGATCCGCCGCGCCCTGAGGCGAGCGCCGGGGCCGCATGCGAGCCTCAGATCGTTCGCGCAAGCTCGGCGAGCTGGTCGGCCGCTTTGCCCCAGCCATCGTGAAATCCCATCTTTTCGTGCGCTTCGCGATCCGCCGCGCTCCAGTGCAGCGCGCGCGCCGTGTACCGCGTCTGGCCAGCTTCGTCCTCGAACGTGACGATGGCGGTGAAGAACGGCTTTTCCGATGGCGTCCATGCGTCGATGTAGGCGTCGGTGAAGACGATGCGCGCGTTGGGAATGACGTCGAGATAGACGCCGCGATTGGGAAAACGCTCGCCATTCGGCCCGTTGATGAACATCGACGATGCGCCGCCCGGCCTGACATCGGTCACGACATCGGACACGAACCACGGCTTCGGGCAGAACCATTTTTCCATCAGCTTCGGATCGGTCCAGCACCGAAACAGCTTGTCGCGCGGCGCATCGATCAGGCGCGTCAGAACGAGCTCACGGTCGTTGGCTGTCTCGCTCATTTCTTGTCTCCCTCTTTGAACAATCTCTTGAGATGGTCGTGCAGATGATCCAGGCAGGCGGCTGCAACCGCTGCATCGTCATGCGCTTTGGCCAGCACGAAAGCGCCTTGGATGACCGCCTGCATGTAGAGCGCGAGCCCGCGCGCGCCGCCCGGCGCCTGGACGCCTCGCGCGCGCATCGCGAGCGCCAGATCGCTTTCCAGGATTTCGACATGTCCGTCGATCGAGCGCGCGCAGGCTTCACGAACGGGCGGATGCGTCACATAGGCTTCCTGCGCCATCGTGCCGACGAGGCAGGTGAAAGCGGGCAGTTCGCCCTTCATCAGCGTCTTCCGGAAGGCGACATATCCGAGCACGCGCGCAACGGGATCGGGCAGGGCGCGATAGGGAGCAACGGCAAAAGCGCTATCCGCCATATCCGAGAAACGTTGCGCGGCAGCGACGGCCGCCGCCTCCTTCGACTTGAAATGGTGGAAGAAGGCGCCCTTGGTGACGCCCGCCGCCGCGCAAAGCTCGTCGACGCTCGCGCCAGCAAAGCCCTGCGTGCGGATCACGCGCACCGCGGCGTCGAGAATCTTTTCACGAGCGGTCTGCCGGGCAATTTCCATGTCCACAACATACCAACCAGTCGGTATGTAATCAATCCGGAATATGCGCGGACTGTCCTGCGACAGTCCGCGCTGCTGCCCCGGAGCACGGCTACATGCTCTGGCAGACCGTAACGGTCTTCATCGCATTGTTGGCGTCGGCTTCGGAAATGTAGGTCTTGCCTTCGGCGACAACGGTCGTCGAGCCGCCCGGCGCCGGCTTTGTGGTTACGACCATGCATTTCTTCGCGGTTGCATCGTGCACGATGTAATATTGCGTCGCCTGGGCGTAGGCGGCCGTCGACGCCGCGGCGATGGCCGCCGCGAGAATGAGCGATTTCATGTTGAACTCCCGTTGATTGCGACGTCGTTCCCAAACGTCGTGCCTATCCAACGAGCTTTGGCGGTGCGCGTTCCAGACGCCGCCAAATGACCTCAATTGCGTCCATGGCGCGAAAGGAAGCCGCAAGAACGCCATCGCCCGGCGGCGCTTAACAAGTGCGTTGCATTCTGCGAAAACCGCAGCCCGCGCGACTCTGCGCGGCCCGCAATCGTGAGCGTTATGTCTGGTCCGGTCGTCCGTTTTGCGCCATCGCCCACGGGGCGCATCCACATCGGCAATGCGCGCACGGCGCTGTTCAATTATCTCGTCGCCGCGCGTGCGGGCGGGCGCTTCATCCTGCGCTTCGACGACACCGACCTCGAACGCTCGACCGCGGAATTCGCGCGGGGAATCGAAGTCGATCTCGCCTGGCTCGGCGTTGCGCCGCATCTGACCGTGCGCCAGTCCGATCGCGTAGCTCTGTATGAGGCCGCCGCCGAACGGCTGAAGTCGCAGGGCCTGCTCTATCCCGCCTACGAAACGCAGGCCGAACTCGACCGACGCCGCAAGCTGAAACAGGCGAGGGGACTTCCGCCGATCTACGATCGCGCCGCTCTGGCGCTGACCGACGCCGATCGCGCCAAACTCGAAGCCGAAGGCCGCAGGCCGCACTGGCGCTTCAAGCTCGACCATCGCGTTATCGAATGGCAGGACGGCGTGCGCGGCGCGAGCCACATCGATTGCGCTTCGCTCTCCGATCCCGTGCTCGTGCGCGAAGACGGTTCATTCCTCTACACGCTGCCCTCGGTCGTCGACGATATCGAACTCGGCGTCACCGACGTCATTCGCGGCGAGGACCATGTCACCAACACGGCCGTGCAGATCCAGATCGCCGAGGCGCTTGCCGGCGCGGGCGCCGCGCCCCGCTTCGCGCATCACAATCTGCTGATCGACGCCTCCGGCGCCGGCCTGTCCAAACGCACAGGCGCGCTCTCGATCGCTTCGCTGCGCGACAGCGGCGTCGAGGCGCTCGCCGTCGCCGCCATCGCGGTTCTCACCGGCTCGTCCGACGAGGTGCATGCCGTTTCCTCGCTGATCGAACTCGCGCAAATGTTCGATCTCGCACATGTCTCCCGCAACGCTGCGAAATTCGATCCGGCCGACCTGCGCGCGCTGACGCAGCGCACGTTGCTCAAGCTCGATTTTGAAAGCGTGCGCGACAGGCTGGCGGCCCACGACATCGTCGGCGCCCATGCCGAGGCGTTCTGGCTCGCCGTGCGCGGCAATCTCGATAAATTTCTCGACGTCTGCGACTGGTGGCGCGTTGTCGATGGCGAGATCGAGCCGGTGATCGAGGATGCGGAATTCTGCAAGGCCGCGCTCGCGCTGCTGCCGCCTGAGCCTTGGGACGAAAAGACGTGGAGCGGGTGGACGTCGGCGGTGAAGGCCGCGACGGGCCGCAAGGGCAGGGAACTGTTTCATCCCCTGCGCCTGGCGCTCACCGGGCGCGAAACGGGCCCCGAAATGGCGAAACTACTGCCGCTGATCGGCCGCTTGAAGGCTGTGTCCCGCCTCGGCGGCTGAGCCGCCCGTCTCAAATTTGCTGCATTCGGGCGTCTGCCTAGCAAATGTCGCCGTGCGACGCATCGTCCCCCGCGATGCGAGTTGCGGCGATTGGGGCGCGCCAGCGTCTCCCAGGGAGAAAGCGCAATGAAATTCCGATTGATGAGCAGCGCCCTCTTCGGCGCGCTGATGGCTTCTGTTTCCTTCGCGCCGGCGCAGGCCGCCGCCAACAAGGTGGTGATCGGCGACATTGATGACATGTCCGGCCTTTACGCAGACGTGATCGGGGCCGGCGGCGTCGAAGCCGCCAAAATGGCGATCGAGGATTTTGGCGGCTCCGTGCTCGGAAACAAGATCGAATTGCTGACGGCCGACCATCAGAACAAGCCCGACGTCGGCGCGCAGAAGTTCCGGGAATGGGCGGATCGCGACGGCGCAACCATGATTCTCGGCGGCTCCAACACGGGCGTGTCCATCGCCATGTCGACGATCGCGAAGGAGAAGAAAATTCCCTTCATCGCCATCGGCGCCGCTGGCGCCTCGCTCACGGGCAAGGATTGCACGCCATATACGGTTCACTACGCTTACGACACGACCGCGCTCGGCAACGGCACGGCGAAGACGATGTTGCAGCAGGGCGGCAAGAGCTGGTTCTTCCTGACCGCCGACTACGCCTTCGGCACGCAATTGCAGGAAGCGGCCGCCAGCGTCGTGACGGCGGGCGGCGGCAAGGTTGTCGGCGCGGTGCGCGTGCCGCTCTCGACCTCTGACTTCTCCTCATATCTATTGCAGGCGCAAAGCTCGGGCGCGCAGGTGCTGGGCCTCGCCAACGCGGGCGCCGATTTCACCAATTCGCTCAAGGCCGCGAACGAGTTCGGCATTTCGAAGTCGATGAAGCCCGCCGCGCTGCTCGCTTTCCTCAGCGACATCCACGCGCTTGGCCTCAAGACCGCGCAGGGCCTCTATCTCACCACCGGCTGGTACTGGGATCTCAACGACAAGACCCGCGCATTCTCGAAGCGCTATTTCGAAAAGACCCAGCGCGAACCGACGATGAACCAGGCCGCCTATTATTCGGCGACGCTCGCCTACCTCAACGCCGTGAAGGCAGCGGGCACGACCGAGTCCGACAAGGTGATGGAGCAGTTGCACAAAATGAAGATCGACGACATGTTCACGGACAACGGCCATATCCGCGCCGACGGGCTGATGGAGCATGAAATGTACATCATGCAGGTCAAGACGCCCGAAGAGTCGAAATATCCGTGGGACTACTACAAGCTCGTGCAGAAAATGTCGGGCGCGGAAGCGTTCGGTCCTGTTTCGACCGCCTGTCCGCTCGTCAAGAAGATGTAGAGGCGAGCCCGGGCGGCGTGGTGGGAGGCCGCCCGGGCGTTCGAACGTTCGCCGTCGTCAGTCGCGCCTGAAATCGATGCCCGAGGAATCCTGGCTCGCGGTCGGCGCCCGCGCGCCCATGTCGCGTTCCTCGGCGCTTTCCTTGTCGGCGGCGCGCTTTTGCTGGTCCAGCAGCTTTTTCATCGCCTCGGCATCGAAAGCCGTCGCCTTGCCGGCCTTCTTGCCCCTGGCGTTGGCCTGCCCCGGTTGCTGCGGCCGGGATAGTTCCTCGGCCTTTTCCGGCGTCACGATGATGTCGCCCTTGCCTCCCTCGCCGAGCAGTTTCTCCGCGTCGACCAGCGCCTCGGCCCAGCTTTGGCCTGGCTTGCGGCAGGCGCAGTTCGGCACGACCTGCTTCTCGTATTTGAAGGCGTTCTCGAGATTCGTATAGGGATCGCCGTCGATGGAGACGGCGGAATTCATGTCGCGCGGCGCGCGCGTATAGAGCTTCACTTCCGCGGCCGGACATTGCGCCGAGCACATTTCCTGAAGGTCGCCGAGATTTGCGCGCCGCGCAGAATAGGAGATCGGGAAGAACGATCCGTCACAGGTGCGCACGCAGACTGCTTCCGAGCCGCCACGCGGCGTATTGTCCTGCTGCGGCTCCATGATCGCGCCGTCGTCCGGCGGGCCTGCGGGGGGATAGACGATCTGGTCGCGCCCGCCGAACAATTGGTCGAGAATGTTCGATTGTTGCCTCTGGCCGCGGCAGTAGACTTCGTACTGGTTCTGCAATTGCTGCCGCAATCCGCCGCCGCCATAGGCCGCGCTCTGCAATTGCGCGATGCTTGCGCGCAGGCCTTCGATACGGGCGTTGAGAGCGTCGCATTGCGCGGGGCGGTCGTCGAAGAACAGAAAATGCGGGCGTCCGCAGCCGATGGCGCGCGCCTGCGCGGACAGCCGCGCCATCTCGCTCTGCTGGCGGACAGCGGCTGAGGCGGCCTTTTGCGACGCGCCGCTGGCGCCGGCAGCTGCGATCTGCTGCGCCAGGCGCGCGCAATCGACCATCTGCGCGGCCGCGCGCTGCGCAGGCGCCAGGGCCGACAGGGCGAGGAAAACGCCGGCGAACCTCATGCCGGCCAGGAACCGCATCGTTTGCTCTTTCTCCACCGCGTCGGGTTGGACGAATCTCTTCTGGGCGGCGATTGTGGCGATGTCGCGCCGAAACGCCAAAACCGCGCTGGCGCGAGCCTTGCGTCGCCCCTTCCCAGCAGCCGGTGCAATCGCCATATGTGCGGCGCCCTGTCGTGGCCCGGAGAAATCGATGCCCTCGCTGTATGTCGCCCGTATTGTGTTTGCAGCCGCTCTCGGCCTAGCCGCCGTGAGCCCCGCCGCGGCGCAGGAACTGATCTTCCGCAAGTCGACGACGTTCAAGATGCTCACGCCCAACGACAAACTTGCGACCTACGCCATCGACGACCCGCTCGTCGACGGCGTCGTCTGCCACTACACCGTGCCGGAGAAGGGCGGGGTTTCGGGCATGTTCGGCGTCGCCGAGGAATTGTCCGATGTCTCGATCGCCTGCCGCCAGTATGGGCCGATCAAGATCAAGGAAAAATTCGCGCAGGGCGATGTCGTCTTCAGCGAGCGCCGGTCGCTGGTGTTCAAGCGCATGCAGATCGTGCGCGGCTGCGACACGAAGCGCAACGTGCTGGTCTATATGGTCTATTCGGACAAGCTGATCGACGGTTCGCCGAAAAATTCCACCTCGGCGGTGGCGATCCAGCCGTGGGGAGCAACCAACGAAGTGACGCGCTGCGCCGATTTCGCCAAGGATTGAAAAGCGCCGAACGCGCGGGCCCTGCTCACTCGTCGCAGGTGACGACCACCGAGCCCGGCTTCACCTGGTTGGCGATCGGCTGCAGCTTCGCCTTGTCGTCCTGCGGCTCGGTCTTGACCGCGCCTGTCACGTCGTCGGCGCGGCCGAAGGCGACCGACTGGCCGTAGCCATGCGCCTCGCACCAGGCGTCCGCCACGACGCGTCCGCAGGCCGTGCCGTTGGTCAGGCATTCCATGATGCCGTAGCCCTCGTTGTCGCTGATGACGAAAGAACTGCGCCCGGCTGCCTGCGCCTGGTTGCGGCCGGCGATGGCCATCAACGCCAGACCGGCCATCAGTGGCAGGATGATGCGGGGGAGAACGCGGTGCTCGAACTCGACGAATGTCATCTCGGGGCTCTGGCGAATGGACGCAACGGGCCGCGCAATATTCCGCGGCGGCGGTTTCCAAACGGTTAAGAAACGCGCTTTGCGCGGGCTTGACGCGGGGCGAAACTTGCCCTCATGGTCCGCCCATGACGCACGCTGCCTGCATCCGCCGGAGCATTATTATCCGCTAGCCCACCCGCTGGCTGGATCCGTCATGTCCTCACCCGATTTGGATGGTCCGGCCGGCAGGCCAAAGGACCCTTTATGTCGACGCCACGCCTGAGGCTCTACAATACGCTGACGCGCGCGAAGGAGGATTTTTCCCCCATCGATCCCGCGAACGTGCGCATGTATGTCTGCGGCCCCACGGTCTACGACTACGCGCATATCGGCAATGCGCGGCCCGTCATCGTCTTCGACGTTCTCTACCGCCTGCTGCGCCATCTCTACGGCGAAGACCACGTCACCTACGTCCGCAACATCACGGACGTCGACGACAAGATCAACGCGCGCGCCGCCGAGCGTGGCGTTTCGATCCGCGAGCTGACAGAAGAGACGAACAGGATTTTCCAGGCCGACGTGAAGGCGCTCGGCTGCCTCGAGCCGAATGTTCAGCCGCGCGCGACGGAGCACATCGCCGAGATGATCGCGATCATAGAGCGGCTGATCGCGGGCGGCCACGCCTATGCGGTGGATGGCCATGTTCTCTTCTCCGTGCCTTCCATGCCCGAATACGGCCGCCTGTCGCGCCGCCCGCTCGACGAAATGATCGCCGGCGCCAGGGTCGACGTCGCGTCCTACAAGAAGGACGACATGGATTTCGTGCTGTGGAAGCCGTCCAGCGTCAGCGAGCCCGGATGGGATTCGCCATGGGGCAGGGGGCGCCCCGGCTGGCACATCGAATGCTCGGCGATGAGCTGGAAGCATCTGGGCGAAATGTTCGACATCCACGGGGGCGGCATCGACCTGGTGTTTCCTCACCACGAAAACGAAATCGCCCAATCGCGCTGCTGCTTCGACACGCCCGTCATGGCGAACGTGTGGATGCACAACGGCTTCCTGCAGGTCGAAGGCGAGAAAATGTCGAAAAGCCTCGGCAATTTCGTGACGATCAACGAGTTGCTGCATACGGAAAAGTTTGGCGGGCGGAAATGGACGGGCGAGGCGCTGCGGCTGGCAATGCTGAAGACGCATTACCGGCAACCGATCGATTTTTCGGTGCGCGCGCTGGAGGAGGCGGAACGGACGGTGTTTGAGTGGAACAAGCTTGCTGTGGCGATGATGACTGGCGCGGAATCGCCTTCCCATCTTCCGTTGCGACCAATCTTTCCGCCAATAGCTGCCGCATTGTGTGATGATCTCAACACACCTGCTGCGTTGGCTGAGCTGCACAAACTTCGCAATCAACTAGTTCATGCAGTAGGCGATACAAGCGTCGTCGCATTTTCAGATGCACTGCGCTTCTTTGGCTTGCTTCACGACGTAGTGTCAGATGCTGCCGAAATGACCTCGGCGCAGAAGCAACTTTTCGACACGCGCCTCGAAGCTCGTAAAGCCAAGAACTGGGCCGAGTCCGACCGCATCCGCGACGAACTGCTCGCGATGGGCATCGTGCTCAAGGACAACAAGGACGGCACGACGACGTGGGAGGTGAAGCGGTGACGATCCGTCCTCGCTCGCCGGGCCCCACTCCCGCCGCTGCGCGGCGGACCCTCCCCATAAAGGGGAGGGAGGGGCGCGGCACAATGCGGCGTAGTTCTGAAGCGCTCACGCCATCGCTATTTATAGGCATTGGCCACGTCCTTCCTGCAGCCGCTCTCCCTCCCCTTTATGGGGAGGGTGGCGAGCGCAGCGAGCCGGGTGGGGTGGGAGTGTTGCGCTCATGAAACCCGTCGACCGCGCGCGCGAATTGCGCAAGCACCTCACGCCGCAGGAAACCCGCCTGTGGCTGCGCTTGCGCGCGCTGCGGCCACAGGGCTTGCACTTCCGCCGGCAGGCGCCGTTCAAGGGCTACTTCCTCGACTTTGTCTGTTTCGAGCGTCGTCTGGCCGTCGAGATCGACGGCGCGCAGCACGGCGAAGACAAGCAGGCCAAACATGACGCGCGGCGCGATGCCGTCCTGAGCGAGGAAGGATTTGTCACGCTGCGCTTCTGGAACAGGGATGTGAATGCAGACATCAATTCTGTCGTCGATACGATTTTCGCGCGTGCAATGGAGCGGCCTCAACACTCCCACCCCACCCGGCTCGCTTCGCTCGCCACCCTCCCCATGAAGGGGAGGGAAGGGCCCGACGCTGATTGTTCTGAAATTGGAGAGGCCCCGTGACCATCTCCCTTCGCCCCTTCCTCCCCGCCGATGCGCCCGCGCTCGCGCGACTCTTCCGCGAGAGCGTCGAAATCCTTGCGGAAGAGGAATACACCGACGACCAACGCGCCGCATGGGCGGCAGCTTCGGACGATGTCGCGACCTTCGCGCAGCGCCTTGCGAACGCGCTCACGCTTGTCGCGCTGCGCGACCGCGAGATCGCGGGATTCGCGTCTTTCGAAAACGGCTGTCTCGACCTTCTCTACGTCTCGCCCGATCACGCGCGCGAAGGCGTCGCCACGGCGCTCGTGGACGCCATCGAGAAACTCGCCGTCGCGCGCGGCCTGAAGGAAATCGAGACAGACGCTTCCGACGTCGCACATGATTTCTTCAAGGGCCGCGGCTATGTCGCGACCCAGCGCAACACGGTTTCGCTCAACGGCGAATGGTTCGCCAATACCACGATGAAGAAGCAGCTGGCTGCGCCCGCAGCCCAAGGAAAGCCGAACTGATGGCCCGCGAAAGACTGACCCTGTTCGATACGACGCTGCGCGACGGCGCGCAGACGACCGGCGTCGATTTCTCGCTCGACGACAAGCGCGCCATCGCGAAAATGCTCGACGATCTCGGGATCGACTATATCGAGGGCGGCTATCCCGGCGCCAATCCGCTCGACACGGAATTCTTTGAAACGCGCCCGAAGGTGAAGGCGAAGTTCGCGGCTTTCGGCATGACCAAGCGCGCCGGCCGCTCCGCCGCCAACGATCCGGGCGTCGCCGGCCTCGTCGCCGCCGATTGCGACACCATCGTCTATGTCGCGAAGACCTGGGATTACCAGGTCCATGTCGCGCTCGAATGTTCGCTCGAGGACAATCTCGAGGGCATCGGCGATTCCGTGTCTTATGCAATCTCGAAGGGTCGCGAGGCCATCGTCGATTGCGAACATTTCTTCGATGGCTACAAGGCCAATCCCGGCTACGCCATCGCCTGCGCGAAAGCAGCCTACGAGAACGGCGCGCGCTGGGTCGTTCTGTGCGACACCAACGGCGGCACGCTGCCGCACGAGATCGAGACGATCGTCGGCGAAGTGGTGAAGCACATTCCCGGCGATCACCTCGGCATTCACGCGCACAACGATACGGAAAACGCGGTCGGCAATTCGCTCGCCGCCGTACGCGCGGGCGCGCGGCAGGTGCAGGGCACACTCAACGGTCTCGGCGAGCGCTGCGGCAACGCCAACCTCACCTCGCTCATCCCGACGTTGCTGCTGAAGCCGGAATTTGCGGAAAAGTTCGAGATCGGCGTCACGACGGAAAAGCTCGCCGGTCTAACCAAGGTCAGCCACACGTTCGACGAATTGATGAACCGCGCGCCGAACCGTCATGCGCCTTACGTCGGCGCGAGCGCTTTCGCCACCAAGGCCGGCATTCACGCCTCCGCCGTGCTGAAAGACCCACGCACCTACGAGCATGTGCTGCCGGACGCAGTCGGCAACAAGCGCAAGGTTCTCGTCTCCGATCAGGCTGGCAAGTCGAACATATTGTCCGAGCTCGAACGCCTCGGCGTCACGCTCGACAAGAACGATCCGCGCCTGTCGCGCCTGCTCGACGAGGTGAAGGATAAGGAGGCGCAGGGCTACGCCTACGAAGGCGCCGACGCCTCCTTCCTGCTGCTGGCCAAGCGCGTGCTCGGGCAATTGCCGGATTATTTCGACGTCGAGCGCTACAGCGTCAACGTGGAACGCCGCTTCAACGCCAAGGGCGATCTGGTGACGGCGTCCGAAGCCATCGTGAAGGTGCGCGTCGACGGCGAGTTGCTGATCTCGGCCGCCGAAGGCAACGGTCCCGTCAACGCGCTCGACGTGGCGCTGCGCAAGGACCTCGGGCGCTTCCAGAAATTCATCGAGGATGTCGAACTCGTCGACTATCGCGTGCGCGTCTTCCAGGGCGGCACGGACGCCGTCACGCGCGTGCTGATCGAATGCGGCGACAAGGACGGCGAGCGCTGGTCGACGGTCGGCGTGTCAGCCAACGTTATCGACGCCTCGTTCCAGGCGCTGGTGGATTCGATCAATTACAAACTGATGGTGTCGGGCGCGGAATAGAGCTGGACCACGAGCTTTCAGGCTCGCACTCCAGAACGTCACAGCCGCGGATCGATCGTCTCCACGCGCGCGCCGACCTTGTCCTGCCGGGCGATCGCCGTCTCGATCATCGGCAGCACGTCTTCGATTTTCTCGGCGACGAGATAACGCAATTCGAACTCCTGCCGGATGAACCCGCTCGCGCGCATATGTGCGAACAGCGACAGCAGCGGGCGCCAGAAGCCGCCGATGTCGGCGATCACGACCGGCTTGGTGTGACGGCCGAGCTGAACCCAGGTCAATTGTTCCACCAGTTCCTCGAGCGTGCCGACGCCGCCCGGCAGCGCTACGAAGGCGTCGGCGCGCTCGAACATCATACGCTTGCGCGTATGCATGTCGGGCACGACGACGAGTTCCTGCGCGTCCTGCAGCATGCTTTCGCGGCGCTTGAGAAAGTCCGGAATGATGCCGACGACGCGCCCGCCCGCAGCGAGCGTCGAACGCGCGACCTTGCCCATCAGGCCATTGTCGCCGCCGCCATAGACCAGCCCGTAGCCGGCCGCGCCAATGCGCTGCCCGAGCTCTTCGGCGGCTTTGGTGAAATGCGGTTCGGCGCCATCCGCCGAGCCGCAGTAGACACAAATATTCAAGAAGACCTCGTTCCGTCGCCTGATTCGGCGAGTGTATCAGAGCGATGCAGCGATCAGCGCGCGCGCGTCCATGTTTCGCCCTTGCAGATCGCGCCGCCGAGCACGCAGCCGTCGAGCGTCAGCGAACTCGCGCTGTTGAGCGTGATCTTGCCCATGTAGGTCTGGCCGTCCTCGAGATTTTTCACGCGGCCTTCCCAGACGTTTGGCCCGGTCTTGCTGGCGCCTGAGAACACCATGGCGCCGATGTGCTTCCTGTCGGCAGGGTCGGTTACGCCCTTCACCTTCACGCACAGGCCCGAGCCGCAGCGGAAGAAGGAGAAGGTCGTGCCGTCTTCCGGCCGACGCCACACGCCATAGGGCTCGGCGGCGGAAGCGGGCGCGGCGAAGGCGGCCAGCGCCAGGGCCGCAAAGATTGTCTTGCGCATCGATTTTCCTCGGGGACGCCGGCCGGCGGCGCGAAGCGCGCCTTTTTCCCCACTCGCGGCCGCCAGTCAATCGCCCTGCGCCGAGCGCGCGCCGCGCATACCTGCGCGCCTGTGTCATTTGCGACGGCAAGCGCTTATATCTCGGCAGCTTATAACGGTTCAAAACATGACCAACAGTCCTTCGCCGCCAGCCCACGATTTCGGACGCGCCAATTCCGGCCCCACTCTCGCCGCAACCACCCGCCGGCTTTGGCCCTACATCTGGCCGCGCGAGCGCTTTGATCTCAAGGCGCGGATATTGCTTGCGTTTGTGTCGTTGCTGGTGGCCAAGCTCGTCACGATCGCCGTGCCTTATTCCTTCAAATGGGCGACGGACGCGCTCAGCCACGACGGGGCCCATCCCGATCTGCCGGCGATTCTGGCCGGCCCGATCGCGCTGACGCTTCTGTATGGCGCCCTGCGCATGGTCATGGCCGGCTTCACGCAGGTGCGCGATGCGCTGTTCGCGGCGGTGGCGATGAATGCGGTGCGAAGACTCGCTGACGATGTTTTCGTGCACATGCACACGCTGTCGCTGCGCTATCATCTCGAGCGCAAGACCGGCGCCCTGACGCGCGTTCTCGAGCGCGGCCGCAACGCCATCGAGACGATGGTGCGCATGCTGGTGCTTACAGGCCTGCCGACGCTGGTCGAGTTCGCGCTCATCCTCGGCGTGTTCTTCGTGCAGTACGACTGGCGTTATGCGCTGGTCACGATCGTGATGATCGTCGCCTACATGGCGTTCACGACCATCGCCACCAATTGGCGCATCGCCATCCGCCGCTCGATGAACGACAGCGACAACGACGCCAACACCAAGGCGATCGACAGTCTGCTGAACTACGAGACGGTGAAGTATTTCAACGCCGAGTCGCGCGAGGCCGCACGCTACGACAAGTCGATGGCGCGCTACGAGAAGAACAGCGTGACGAGCTACACCTCGCTCGCCGTGCTCAACATGGGGCAGGCGGTGATCTTCTCGGTTGGCCTCGCCGCCGTCATGGTCCTGTGCGTGTCGGGCATCCGCGAGGGCCGCAACACCGTCGGCGATTTCGTGCTGATCAACGCCATGATGATTCAGCTCTACCAGCCGCTCAATCTCATGGGCTTCTTCTATCGCGAGGTGCGGCAGGCGGTCATCGACATCGAGGCCATGTTCGACATTCTCGCGCGCGAGGCCGAGATCAAGGATCGGCCCGGCGCCACGCCGCTCATGGTGAGGCAGGGCGACGTGCGGTTTGAGAACGTGTTCTTCCACTACGACCCGCAACGCGAGATTTTGAAAGGCGTCGATTTCGAGGTTCCCGCCGGCAAGTCGGTCGCGATCGTCGGCCCATCGGGCGCCGGCAAGTCGACGCTCTCGCGGCTGCTGTTTCGCTTCTACGAGCCGCAGCACGGCCGCATTCTCATCGACGGGCAGGATATCGCCGGCGTCACACAGGAATCGCTGCGCCGCGCCATCGGCATCGTCCCGCAGGACACGGTGCTGTTCAACGATTCGATCGGCTACAACATTCGCTACGGCCGCTGGGACGCGAGCCCCCAGGAGGTGCGCGAGGCCGCCGCGCTGGCGCAGATCGACGCCTTTATCGACAACGTCCCGGGCGGCTACGACGCGCAGGTCGGCGAGCGCGGCCTGAAACTGTCTGGCGGCGAGAAGCAGCGCGTGGCGATCGCGCGCACCATTCTCAAAGGCCCGCCGATCCTCATTCTCGATGAAGCGACCTCCGCGCTCGACAGTTTCACCGAGCGCGAAATCCAGGACGCGCTGGAGCGCGTTTCGCGCGGGCGCACGTCGCTGGTGATCGCGCATCGCCTGTCGACGGTCGTCAACGCCGACGAAATTCTGGTGCTCGACCAGGGCCGGATCGTCGAGCGTGGGCGGCACGAGGATCTGCTGGCGAAGGACGGCGTCTACGCCGCGTTGTGGAGCCGCCAGCGCGAGGTTGACGCCGCCGAGGAGCGCCTGCGCCGGGCGGCGGCGGAAGAGGGCGAGAGCGTGCGTGTGAATATAGAGGCTTAGGCCAATGGACCGCGAGGCTTCAGGCTCTCCTTGGCTATTGCGAGCCTGAAGGCTCGAAGTCCATTGGCGGCGCTCGACGTGACTTTCCGGACCGCCGGTGGCATTAGACCGGCAAAAGGAACTGCCCATGTCCCTCTACGAATCCGTCCGCCGCCAGATCGTGCCCATCCATCCGGAGGGCTACGTCTTCATTGCCGCTTTCGCCATCGGATCGCTGATCCTGCACTGGGTCTGGCCGCCGCTCGGCTGGATCGGCGCGCTGCTGACGCTGTGGTGCGCCTATTTTTTCCGCGATCCGCCGCGCGTGACGCCCGACCGCGACGGGCTCGTCGTGGCGCCGGCCGATGGCTACGTCTGCTCCATCGGCTCTTTCGCGCCGCCGCCGGAACTCGGGCTCGGCGCGGATCCGATGCATCGCATCTCCATCTTCATGTCGGTGTTCGACTGCCACGTGAACCGCGCGCCTATCGCCGGCCGCATCGCGCGCATCGCCTACAAGCCGGGTCTCTTCGTCAACGCCGATCTCGACAAGGCGAGCGAGGACAACGAGCGCAACGGCCTGGTCATCGAGACGCCGCGCGGCAATGTCGGCGTGGTGCAGATCGCCGGCCTGATCGCGCGCCGCATCGTCTCCTTCTCGAAGGAGGGCGAGATGCTGGCGGTCGGCCAGCGCTTCGGCCTCATCCGCTTTGGTTCGCGCGTCGACGTCTACATGCCTGCCGGCGCGACGCCGCTCGTCTCGCTGGGCACGAAGACGATCGCGGGCGAAACCCCGATCGCCGATTTCGCCGCAGTGCAGGGCGCGATCTATCGCGCAGGGTGAAGCCCACGGGCCTCGACGATAAGAAAGCGGATCGCGGTCAGATGGACGACCGCGATCCTTGCCTCTCGTGACGGCGCGACGTCACTTCGGCGCGAAGAAGTGTTCGCTCACGCTCAGAACCTGCCCGTTCGCGACATCGGTCGCCACGACGGCGATCGGCGTGTTTTCGGAGGTCACGGCGCCGCTCGGCGCCGTGATGTTGACGCGCAGGTCGCGCACGCGGTCGGGCTCCACTTCCACCAGCAGGCGGCCATCGGCGGCGGGCTCCACGCCGACCGCCGTCATTTTCGCGTCCGTCAGCCCCTGCACAGTCAGCACGAATGTGCGCGGAACGCCGCCCTTGTTGGACAGATGCACGGTCATGTCGTTGCGCACGTTGCCGTCCGAAAGAGCGACATAGAGCGGATTGCGATTGTGTTGCGCCGTGATGATCGCCGTCGTGCGGGTGAGCAGCGCGTAGAGCATGACCGAGCCAACGATGGCGATCACGCAGGCGTAGAGGATCGTGCGCGGGCGGATCGGGCGATAGATCGGCGGCTTGCCTTCGCGCCGGCGTTCCATGTTGATGTCGGTGTCGTAGGCGATCAGTCCGGTCGGGCGGCCGATCTCCGTCATCACATTGGCGCAGGCGTCGATGCATAGGCCGCATTGCACGCAGCCGAGCTGCAGCCCCTTGCGGATGTCGACGCCCGTCGGACAGACGGCGACGCACTGATTGCAGTCGATGCAGTCGCCGGCCGAAAGCCCCTTGAGGTGGGCGGCTTCGGCCTTCTTCACCGACATGCGCGGCTCGCCGCGGTCGACCCTGTAGGTGACGTTGAGCGCCCATTCGTCGGTCAGCGCCGCCTGGATGCGCGGCCACGGGCACATGTAGAGACAAACCTGCTCGCGCATGTGCCCGGCGAAGACATAGGTCGTGAGGGTGAGAATGCCGATCCACAGATAGGCGGTGAACGGCGCCTGGAAGGTCGCGAGTTCGCGCACCAGCGTCGGAGCGTCCGAGAAATAGAGAACCCAGGCGCCGCCGGTCCACCAGGCGATCATCAGCCACAGGAAGTGCTTGAGCGCGACCTCTCGGATGTGCTGGAACGTCCAGCCCTTCTTGTCCTTCATGATGCGGTCGCGCCGGTCGCCCTCGACCCAGCGCTCGACCGCATAGAACAGATCCGTCCACACCGTCTGCCAGCACAGATAGCCGCACCAGATGCGCCCGGCGAGCGCATTCATCAGGAACAGCGTGAGCGCGGCCAGGACGAGCAGGCCGGTGAAGAAATAGACCTCCTGCGGCCAGAGCTGGATGAAGAAGAAGTAGAAGCGCCTGTGCGGCAGGTCGACCAGAACCGCCTGGTTCGGAAGGCCGGGCCCTCGATCCCAGCGCACGAACGGCAGCAGGTAGTAGACGCCCAGGCAGAAGACCAGCAGGCCCCACTTGATGTTGCGGAACGTGCCATGCGTGGCCTGCGGATACACCTTCTTGCGCGCGGCATACAACGGGCCGGTGATCAGGGTGGAATCTTCGCTCATCTGGGCTGCCGATCAATGTATGCGATTTTTCGCATATGATTTCGGACAGGTAAGACGCGCCTTGATCTGCCGCAAGACGATTTCGTGATTTGAGCGCGTTTCAGGCGGCGACATTGCGACGCATGCGCCCCGGCGGGCGCGTCGTCGCGTCGCACGGGGGAGGGATCAGCGGACGCGCGGGCCGAAAATCGCCTCGCGTTCTTCTCGCGTCGATTGCAGGAACGGATGGCGGACATAGGCCGTCGCCCGCAGCGTTTCGATATCGACGATCATGCAGACGATCTTGCGCGAGAGCATCGGATAGGTGCGCGGTTCGCTGATCGGCTTGTGGCCGATCACGCGCCGATACATGACGACGTGTTCGACGCGCACGGTGGCCAGCACATAGTCGGCCTCGTAGTGCTCGGCCGCCATCGAGATCATGCGCAGGGTCAGAAAGGGCAGGTCGGGGCCCATACGCGCAAACTCGGGCTCGATCACGAAGCGCGTGGGATCGATGATCAATTTGCCAGAGGCCAGATAGGGCGCCAGCACGTCGCCGAACGTGTCCATCGCCGGCATGCGCGCCGACGGTGTGTCGTTCATGTGGAAGCGGACGGTGCTGGCCAGCCGGTCGCCGAAATACATGCCGGCGACGACGGCGTTGGCGGCGTCGTCCCACGGATCGGAAAAGCGCTCGCGCTCGTTCGGGCCGATGCCGCCGTCCAGCAGATATCCGCGATAGCGCAGGCCGAAAACTTCGTCACGATCCTCGGCGGTCCGCGCAAGTCGATACGACACCGTCTTGAGGACTTCGGCGACCTTCTCGTTGAAGGTGGGTACGCGCTGATGCGCGTTCATGATTTCACGTCCATATGCGGGTCACATGCATTTATGGAAAAGTTAGCAGCGGCGTCCGCGAAGTAAAGGCTCACGCAGCGTTAGTCTTAGCGGCGCGAACTGTGCGCTGAACTGCTGCGCGCCGCTCGCATGGACCGGTTGTAAAGTCAGAAGATGTAATAATTTCTGGCCAGTTGGCCACATCAGCGGTCGCGAGGGCGTCAGCATAGCGTGGCTGTAACTCGGCCGGACTGCGACAAGAAATCCATGCACGAATCGCAACACCTGTCACTTCGTTCGCACACTGCCGCTAACCGGCCGTAAACCATCTGTATGCAAGCATTCGTCCGCAGGAGTTCTCATGGGCGCGGTCGAAAAGCGAATCGAAATTGCATCGGCGCAGCCGGCCGATCGCGCCGCGACGCTGGCCCGCGCGACGGCGCGCCGTGAGAAGCTTCAGGCCATGTTCGACAACGCGTCCTTCGTCGACATGGCGCTGCGACAGGGGCGCTATCTGCGGCTGTGCGCCGCGATCGCCTGGGCGAGCGAGCGCGAGGAGCGCGCCCGCGTTGCGATCGACACCGATCAAATGGTCGAACGACTGCGCAATCTCAGCGATGGCGCGGGCTTCGCGTCGCGCTGACATTCGGCGGAGAGTTTTTGCATTCGCGTGGGCGCGTTGACGCCCGGGATGCTGCATGCAAGACAATTGATAGCTTGCAATCGCCGATTCCGCCGGTCTTCAGGCGGCGGCCGCAGAGTCCCCACATATGCGCAAACAGACAAAATCCTTCACTATCGAAGTCAAACGGCGTCCGACGTCGTTAGCCCGGAAACCGGGCTTCGCCGAAATGCCCGTCCCCGTTGCGGAGCCGGCGGCGGCCGCTGCGATCTTCGCGCGTGTCGAAGCCGCTCCCGCCGGCGCCGCCGAGGCCGAGCGGCGCATCCTGCCGTGTCTTGTCACGGAAGCCGCGATGGACGCCGCCAAAGCCGCCGTCGAGGCGGAGCCGGCGATTGCGCCGCGCCGGCGCGGTCGACCGCCGAAGCAGCGCGCAGCCGACGATCTCGCGCCGGTCGCTCCGCGCAAGCGCGGCCGCCCACGCAAGGTTCCGATCGAAGCGGCCGAACCGAAGCCGGCCGCGCCCCCGCGCCCCG
>JASGFP010000009.1:0-58615 GCA_047605445.1 Rhodoblastus sp. | reverse complement strand
CGAGCGCGGCCAAGGGGAACGCGGTCACGGCGAGCCGCAAGGCGATGACGGCCGAGCAGCGCTACATGAAGCGCTGGCGCGCCCGCAACGCGGTCTGCAACCATCTGGCCGACGCGCGGGACCTGAGCGGCTGGCGCCGCCGCAAATTCAAGGTGGCGTGCAGGGCGCGCGGCGGCTTCCACTGAGCCTGCCATTGCAAATCCGGGCGGCGGCGCGCGCCGCCCGCTCAAAACCTGTAATTGACCGCCGCGCCGCCGCCGACCGGCTCCTTCTTCCGCACGGGATAAGGATTGCCGGCGGCGGCGGGCGGCTTGCCCATGGCCACGGGATCGGCGCTGCCGACGGACATCTTGTCGTTGACGATGACGTCGTCGGCGACCTCCCGCCGGACGGCGCGAGCGGAGGGCGTGGGCAGGTCCTTGCCGTCGTCGTTCCGGCCGCAGACGGGATCGCCGGGGTAATTGGCGCGGGCGCATTCCGGCTTTTTTGCCGCGGCCCTCGTCGCCGGCCTGTCCTTTTCATGTTTCGACGACCCGGCAGCCGTCGCCGTTCCGCCGAGGGCGAACAGCAGGCACAGAATCGAACCGGCGATGGGACGGTGGGATGACATGCGCTTCATAAAGGTCGGGCGCCGCGAAAAATCCAGTCGCCGCGCTGCAACAGGTTCTCGAAATCAGCGGGCCGCCAAGGTCGCCGCCAGCGCCAGCGCCGCTGGAAGCGCCTGGACCAGCGCGATCTTCGGCTTGACGGTGGCGGCGCCGAACAGGCCCGCGACGATCACGCAGCCGAGAAAGAATATCCTGAGCCCATAGGCGCCTGGGCCGGGAATGAGCGACCAGGCAAGGCCTGCGGCGAGAAAGCCGTTGTAGAGGCCCTGGTTGGCCGCGAGCGCTGCGCTCGCCTCGGCAAACTCCGGCGTGGTCCCGAATGTCTTCATGCCGAAGGGCTTGCGCCAGAAGAACATTTCGATGACGAGAAACAGCGCGTGCTCGACGGCGACCAGCGCGACGAGAATGGTTGCGAGCATCGCCATGGAGCGCCCCTAATCGGCTTCCGCCCGCCCGAGCGGCGCGCGCGAGACCTCGTTGTTGCCATCGACCATTTCAGAAATCAGCCGCATGAACAATTTCCGGTCCGCGGCGGACAGCGGCTTGAGAAGCCTCTTCTGCGTCGCGACGACCGCGGGCTCGATCGCCTCGAGCAGGTCTTCGCCAGCTTGGGAGATATAGAGGAGCTTCACGCGCCGGTCCTCCGGCGAGGGCCGACGGTCGACCCAGCCCTTGGCCTCCAGCCGTTCGAGCACATTGCCGAGCGTCGAGCGGTCGAAGGCGACCGCCGAGGCGAGCCGCGTGGCGTCGACGCCCGGCTGGCGCGCGATTTCCGAGAGGCAGGCGTATTGCACCGGCGTGGCGTTATGATCGGCGCATTCCTCCGCAAAAATCGCGACGGATATCTGATGCGCCCGGCGGATGAGATGGCCGGGCATGCTGTGGAAGTCTTCGCGGTTGGCCATGGCGGTCACGTCGATGAAAGCGGTCTTTTGCGCTTATAGCCCAGATCGTGCGTATCGCATCTCGGATCATACGCTGAGATAGGCCTCCTGCGCCTCCCGGTCGGCCTCGAGCGCGCCGCTGTCGCCCTCCCAGACGATCTCGCCTTTCTCGACAATGTAGTGCCGGTCGGCGAAGCGCTGCAGCGCGTCGATCTCCTTGTCGATGACGATCATGGCGAGGCCCGTATGCTTGAGCGCTTCGAGCTTCTCCCAGATCTGCCGGCGGATGAGCGGCGCGAGGCCTTCGGTCGCCTCGTCCAGAACGAGCAGGTCGGGATTGGTCATGAGCGCGCGGCCGATGGCGAGCATCTGTTGTTCGCCGCCCGAAAGCTGGTTGCCGCCATTGACGAGGCGCTCGGCGAGCCGCGGAAAGAAGTCGAGCACGCGCTCCAGCGTCCAGGGATCGCGCTTCCCGGCGCGCCTGATGCCCGCCATGACGAGATTTTCGCGCACGGTGAGGTTGGGGAAGATGTGCCGGCCCTCGGGCACAAGGCCAAGACCCGCGTGCGCGATCGCATGCGGCGCGCGCGAATCGATGCGCGCGTCCTTGAAACAGATTTCGCCGGCGCTCGGCCGCAGCAGGCCGGACAGGCAACGCACGGTTGTCGTCTTGCCCATGCCGTTGCGGCCGAGCAGCGTGACGACCTCGCCTTCGCCAACGGAAAAACTCGGTCCGAACAGCACCTGGCTGCGGCCGTAGCCTGCCTCGAGCTTGCGGACGTCGAGCAGCATGGCCTCAATGTCCGAGATAGGCGGCGCGCACGTCCGGGTCCGTGCGGATGACCTCTGGCGCGCCGGTCTTGATGATATGGCCGGCGACGAGAACGCTGATGCGGTCGGCAAGCGAGAAGACCGCCTGCATGTCATGCTCGATCAGGATGATCGAATATTCCTTCTTCAGCCGCGCCAGCAATTGCGTCATCGCCACGCCGTCCTTGCGGCCCATGCCGGCCATGGGCTCGTCGAGAAGGAGCAGGCGCGGCTTTTGCGCGATGGCGATGGCGAGCTCGAGCTGGCGCGCCTCGCCATGCGAGAGATCGCGCGCCAGCGTGTTTTCGCGCGTCGCCAGACCGACCTCCTCGATCGCCGCGCGCGCGGGCGCAAGCAGCGCGGGATCGCGACGCGCGTTCTTCCAGAAGCGGAACGAATGCCCGCGCTGCGCCTGAACCGCGAGCGCGGCGTGATCGAGCGCCGAAAAGTCGGGCACGAGCGAGGTTATCTGGAAGGATCGCGCGATGCCGAGTCGCGCGCGGCGATGGGCGGGCTCCTGCGTGATGTCGCGCCCATCGAGCGCGATCGTGCCCGCGTCGGGGGCGAGCATGCCCTGCAATTGCGCGATGAAGGTCGTCTTGCCGGCGCCATTCGGCCCGATGATGGCGTGGCATTCGCCGCGCAGCACGTCCAATGACAGATCGTTGGTGGCGCGCAGGCCGCCGAAGCTCTTCATCAAGCGATCGACGCGGAGAATGGCGTCAGCCATGTTTCGCCTCCTCGCGTCCGCCAGAGAATATCTTGTGGCCGAGGTCGGCGAGGCCGCCGCGCAGCGACACGATTATCAGTACGATGAACAGGCCGAATGCAAATTGCCAGTGCGTCGTCCATGACGAGAGCACAAGTTCGAGCACGACAAAGACCGCCGCGCCGACCGCCGGGCCCCAGACGGCGCCGACGCCGCCGAGCACGGCCATGACGACCAGATCGCCGGAACGGTCCCAGCCCATATCGACCGGCGAGATGAATTGCTGGCCCGCGGCAAGCAATGCGCCGGCGAGCGCCGTCAGCACGGCGGAGATGACGAAGGCGGCCAGCCTGTAGAGCCAGGGATCGACGCCGACGGCGACGACGCGCGTCTCATTCTTCGACGCCGCGCGCAGCACCATGCCGAAGCGGCTGTCGACGAGACGGCCGACCAGAAGCAGCGTGAGCGCGAGAACCGCGAGCGCGAGATAAAAGAAGCGGTAGCGGTTCGACACGTCCAGCGGTCCGAGCGTGATCGTGCTCATGATCTGCAGCCCGTCGTCGCCGCCATATTTCTGCAGGGCGATCGCGCCGTAATAGAACATCTGGTTGAAGGCGAGCGTGATCATCAGGAAATACGGGCCGCTGGTGCGCAGCGAAATCGCGCCGACAATCGTGGCGACGAGGCCTGACACGAGAATTGCGGCAGGCAGCGAGAGGGCGAGGTTCGACGTTCCGAACAAGAACCAGATCGGCTCGGCGTTGAAATCGTGCCAGGCGAGAATCCCGACGACATAGCCGCCGATGCCGAAGAAGCCTGCGTGACAGAGGCTGACGAGACCGCCGTAGCCGACGATGAAATTGAGCGAAGTCGCCGCGATGGCGAAGACGACGACGCGCGTCGCCACCTTGACAATGAAGGGATCGCCGAGCGCGAGCGCGACGAGCGGCGTCGCCGCGAGCGCGCCGAGTATCAGCAGCGAAGGCAGGGCGTCGCGCAACGGCGCGGATCTGGCGGACGGCTCAGCCATGTGCGGGAAACAGGCCCTTCGGCCGGATGGCGAGAATGGCGGCCATCATGACGAAGATCGCCATGGAGCCGAGCGCGGGCGTGAGCAGCACACGGCCGAGCGTATCGACGACGCCGACAAGCACCGCCGCGACCAGCGCGCCGCGGATCGAGCCGACGCCGCCGATGACGGTGACGACGAGCGCGAGAATGAGGATCGGTTCGCCCATGCCGACCTGCACCGAGAGGATCGGCCCGGCCATCACGCCCGCAAGGCCCGCAAGCGCCGCGCCCGCGCCGAACAGCGCGGCGAAGACCAGAGGCACGTTGACGCCCATGGCGGAGGCGATCGGACGATTGCTCGCGCCCGCGCGCACCCACATGCCGATGCGCGTGCGCATGATGACGACATAGAGCAGAACGGCGACGATCAGGCCGAGGCCGAGTATGGCGAGGCGGAACGCGGGATAGGGAATGCCGAAAACATTGACGTGGCCGGCAAGCGCGGCGGGCAGATTCATCCGCAGCGGCGTGAGGCCGAAGATCATGCGCGTCGCTTCGTTCAGTGCGAGGATCGAGCCGAAGGTGACGAGCACCTGATCCAGATGGTCGCGGCCGTAGAAGCGACGCAGCAGCGTGGTTTCGAGAACAAGACCTGCGAGCGCGGCGGCGAGCGGCGCGGCGAGAATGGCAAGAAGGAACGAGCCGGTCGCGGCTTGCGTCGCTGCGCCGGCAAAGGCGCCGATCATGTAGAGCGAGCCATGCGTCAGATTAATGAAATTCATGATGCCGAAGACGAGGGTGAGCCCCGCCGACATCAGGAACAGCATGACGCCCAGCTGCACGCCGTTCAGGAGCTGCTCTGTGATGAGCGATGCGGTCAAAGTCTTTCGCCTATGCCACCGTCATGCCCGCGCCTGTCGCGGGCATCCACGCCATGCCAAGCCGCGATGGCCGGCCTTCATCCGAGTGTCCTTGCAGAGCCCTACGGCGTGGATGGCCGGGACAAGCCCGGCCATGACGGCCTACGCGGTCTCAATTCGCCATCTTGCACTGGCCGACATAGGCGTCGCGGTGATCGCTGTCGATCTTGTCGCGCACGGCCATGACCGGCCTGCCCTTCGCGTCCTTGACGATCTCGGTCAGGTAGAAATCCTGGATCGGAAAATGGTTGGTATCGAAGCGGAACTTGCCGCGCACGCTGTCGAATTTCACGTTCTCCAGCGCCTTGCGAAACGCCGCCTTGTCCTCGATCTTGCCGCCGATGCTCTTGGCCGCCGCGTCTATCAGACGCGCCGTGTCATAGGCGTTGGCGGCGTTGGGCGAGGGAATGCGCTTGTATTTCGCCTCGAATGCCGCGACGAATTTCTTGCTCGCGGGATTGTCGAAACTCTCCGCCCAGAAATTGGAGGCGAAGGCGCCGACCGCCGCATCGCCGATCGCCGGCAGCACCGTCTGGTCGAGCGAGAAGGACGGGCCGTAGAGCGGGACGGTTTTCTTCAGGCCCGCCTGATCGTATTGCTTGACGAAATTGATGCCCATGCCGCCGGGATAGAAGAAATAGACGCCATCGGGATTGGCGGCGCGCAATTGCGCGATCTCGGCGGCGTAGTCGAGCTGCCCGAAGGTGGTGTAGACCTCGCCGACGATCTCGCCCTTGTAGAAGCGCTTGAAGCCCGCCAGAAAATCCTTGCCCGCCGGATAGTTCGGCGCGAGCAGATACATTTTCTTCACGCCCTTGTTCTGAAGATAGACGCCCATCGCTTCCGACGCCGTGTCGTTCTGGAAGGAGGCCGCGAAGAAATGCGGATTGCATTGGGCGCCCGCATATTGCGAGGGTCCGGCGTTCGAGGAGATGATGAAAGCGCCCGCATCGAGCGCCGGTTTGGCGACCGCCAGCATCACGTTGGAGAAATTGATTCCGGTGATGATCTGCACCTTGTCGCGCTCGATCATCTTGTCCGCCGCCTGGCGGCCGACATCGGGCTTGGCCTGGTCGTCGCCCTGCACGATCTCCACCGGGCGTCCGCCGATGGTCTTGCCGTTTTCCTCGAGCGCCAGATTGAAGCCATCGAGCAATTCCTGGCCCAATTGGCCGCTGGGCCCGGAGAAGGTTGACAGGAACCCTATCTTCACCGGATCTGCGGCGAAGGCTGCGCTCGACAGCAGCGACAGGACGAGCGCGGACACGGCCACGTTCTTCATCGATTTCCTCCCTCAATTCTTGTTTGCGATCGCGAGATCGCGGATCTCGCGACAAGCCATCCCCCCTTGCGGGTGAGAGCCGCACAATCCTGCGAGATTGGCGCTGGTCGGCGACGCAGACCTTCGCAGGATTCCCCAACCCCCTCCCCTGCCCACAAGGGAAGGGGTTCTCACTCTTGGATCGGCTACTTCTGCGGCGGCGCGATCGTGATCGAAATGCTGGCGACGCCATCGACGGCGCCTTCGATCCTGTCGCCTTCGACGATCGCTCCGACGCCCGCAGGCGTTCCGGTCATGATGACGTCGCCCGCCTTGAGCCTGATCGATCGCGAGGCGAAGGCGATTGTCTCGGGCACGTTCCAGATGAGGTCGGCGATGTCGGCGTCCTGCTTGACGACGCCGTTGACCGAAAGCCAGATCCGGCCCTTGGACGGATGGCCAATTTTCGAAGCTGGCTGGATCGGCGCAATCGGCGCGGAATTGTCGAAGGCCTTGCCCCAGTCCCAGGGGCGGCCAAGATCCTTGGCGGCGGATTGCAGATCGCGGCGCGTGAGGTCGATGCCGACCGTGTAGCCGAAGACGTGGTCGAGCGCCTGCGCCTCGGGAATGTCGAAGCCGTCCTTCCCGATCACGACGACGAGTTCCATCTCGTAATGGAAATTCTTCGTTTCCGGCGGATAGGGCACGGCGGAGCCGTTCGGCACGATGGCGTCGGCGGGCTTGGTGAAGAAGAAGGGCGGTTCGCGGGTCGGGTCCTTGCCCATCTCGCGCGCATGCGCCTCGTAATTGCGCCCGACGCAGATGATGCGGCGAACGGGGAATTGATCGTCGCCGCCAACAACGGGAATGGATACGACCGGGGGCGGCGGAACGACGTAAGCCATGGATTCTTCCTCGCTTGGCGCGACGGCCCGGCGTCGCGCGATGGAGGCGAGCATAGCCCCGCGCCGCGCGGACGCGATAGGGCCTCCCCTCCCTTCGTTCTTCGTTGTTTGACATAATGCTGATAGTCAGACGTCTGTCAATCTGGCGGCCACATTGACCGCCGCGCTTGCGCGCGTGAAGACGGCAGAGGAGGACATCATGCGGCTTCACGGGTTTTTCCGGTCTTCGGCGGCCTATCGCGTGCGCATCGCGCTCAACCTGAAGGGGCTGCGCGTCGATCATGCCTTCCGCCATCTGCGGCGTGGCGAGGCCCTGGCGCCCGACTATCTCGCCATGAACCCGCAAGGGCTTGTGCCCACGCTCGAACTCGACGATGGCGCGCTGCTGACGCAATCGCTGGCGATTATCGAATGGCTCGACGAAACGCATCCGGCGCCGCCGCTGTTGCCCGCCGATCCCCTACAGCGCGCGCATGTGCGCGCCTTTGCGCTCGCCATCGCCTGCGAGATTCATCCCGTCCAGAATTTGCGCGTCCTCGGCTGGGTGCGCGAAAGCGGCGGCGAACAGGCCGTGCAGGACTGGGCCAGTCGCACAAACGCCGTGGGCCTGGCCGCCTGCGAGAAACTCGTGGTCAACGCGCCGGGACCGTTCTGCTTCGGTGCTACGCCGACGCTCGCAGATATCTGCCTCGCGCCGCAACTCGGCAATGCGCGGCGGTTCGGCGTCGACGTTTCGGCCTTCCCGCGCCTGCTGCAGGCCGAAGCCGCCTGCAAGGCGCTGCCTGCGTTTGCAGACGCCGCGCCGGAGCGTCAGGGCGACGCGGAATAGGCGTTGGTCAGCGCGTCGCGGCAATCCATTCCTTCGCGCGCGCCTCCGGATCTTTCGCGCGCACGATGTCGGTGACGACAGCGGCCGAATCCGCGCCGGCTTTCAGGCACAGCAGCGCGCGCTCGAGCGTGAGGCCGCCGATCGCGACCAGCGGCCTCTCGCCGATCAGCTTCTTCCATTCGCCGATGCGATCGAGGCCCTGCGGGTCCCAGGGCATTTCCTTCAGCAAGGTCTCGTAGATCGGGCCGAGCGCGACATAGTCGGGGTCGTAGGCAAGCGCGCGGTCGAGCTCGGCGCGGTCGTGCGTGGATATGCCGATCTTGATGCCGGCGTTGCGGATCGCCTTCACGTCGGCCGTGTCGAGATCGCCCTGCCCGAGATGCACATAGTCGCAGCCCGCTTCAATCGCCGCCTGCCAGTAATCGTTGACGATGAGCTGCGCGCCGGCCTCGTCGCAGGCGATCATCGCGCCGGCGATCTCGGCGGTGACGTCGCTGTCGCTCGCCTCCTTCACGCGTAGCTGGATCAGCTTCGCGCCGGCGCCGACAAGGCGGCGCACCCAACCCGCGGAATCGACGATGGGGTAGAATTTGTCGAGGGTCATTTGTGTTTCCGTCGTTTCACGTTCTCCCCGCCTGCGGAGAGAGGAGCGGCGCTGCGTCCTGGCGAAATCGCCTGTCGTTGTCTCATCTCCCGTTCACGGGGAGAAGCTCGGCCCTCTCCCCGCAAGCGGGGGAGGGAGAAAAGTCTACCGAAACGCCACGCCGAACACCGGCGTCGAGGGCGCGGCCATATCGCGCGGCTCCATTGGCGTCGCAAGAAACGCCTCGCGTCCGGCGGCGACCGCAAACCTGAAGGCGTGCGCCATGGCCACGGCGTCGCCGGCTTTCGCAATCGCCGTATTCAGCAGCACGGCGTCGTAACCCATCTCCAGCGCCTGCGCGGCGTGCGAGGGCGCGCCGATGCCGGCGTCGACCACCAGCGGCACATCCGGGAAATGCGCGCGCATGGCCTTCAGGCCGAAGACGTTGTTGAGGCCGCGACCCGAGCCGATCGGCGCCCCCCAGGGCATCAGCACCTTGCAGCCGGCGCCGAGCAGCTTTTCGGCGACGACGAGATCTTCGGTCGTATAGGGAAAGACCTCGAAACCGTCTTCGCCCAGAATGCGCGCGGCTTCCACGAGGCCGAAGACGTCCGGCTGCAGTGTATCGTCTTCGCCGATCACTTCGAGCTTGATCCATGCGGTGTCGAAAATCTCGCGCGCCATCTGCGCGGTGGTGACAGCCTCCTTCACCGTCTTGCAGCCCGCCGTGTTCGGCAGCACGCGCACGTTCATGGATTTGATCAAATCCCAGAAGGCGCCGCCGGCGCGCGAGCCGCCGGCCTCGCGCCGCAGCGAGACTGTGACAACCTCGCAAGCCGACGCGCGCACGGCGTCAGCGAGGATGGCGGGTGAATCGTACATGGAAGTGCCGACGAAGAGACGCGACGACAGCCTCGTCCCGTAGATCTCCAGCGCATCGTCGGGAACGCGCGCAACGTCTTTCATGGTCAGCCTCCAAGCTAGCCGCCTTGCCGGGGCGTGAGTATCTCGATCTCGTCGCCGTCGGCAATCTTCGTTCCCGCGCGATCCTTCTTGCGCACGAACGATTGATTGAGCGCGGTGGCGACCGTCTGCCCGGCGTAATCGAGTTCGGCGAGCAGGCTTTCGAGGTCGGTCGCCGTCACGTCGCAATCTATTCCGTTGACGCGAATGTTCACTGCATCAGCTCCGGAAAATGCGCGCCCTTCGTCACCACATCGGCCGCGCGCGACGCAAGCGCGGGCGAAAGCAGGAAGCCGTGGCGGTAGAGACCGTTGATGGCGAGCGTTTTGCCGCTCAACGTCAGGCGCGGGAGGTTGTCGGGATAGGTCGGACGCACGTCGCCGCCGATCTCGACGATCTCGGCTTCCGCGAAGCCCGGGTGGATCGTGTAGGCGGAGCCGAGCAATTCCATCATCGAGCGCGCGGTGATGCGGCCGGGCTCCTCGTTCTCCACCATCGAGGCGCCGATCATGTATTCATTAGGGTCGGTGCGCGGCACGATGTAGACGGGTCGGCGCGGGTGCAACATGCGGATAGGGCGCGCGAGCGAGACATCCTTCGTGCGAAGAACCAGCATCTCGCCTTTCACGCCGCGCAGGTCGGGCAGATCCGGCTTGGCGGAAAAACCGCGGCAGTCGATCGTGAAGTCGAACGCGCCCGCTGCGTCGCTCGCCTCCGTCGAATAATGCAGCGTCACGTTGGGCATTTCCGCGAGCGCCTTGCCGAGCGCAGCCGTCGCGTCGCGCGGTTCGAGATGCGCTTCCTTCGGAAAATAGAGGCCGTAGGGAAAGCGGTCGGCAAGATCGGGCTCGATTTCGCCGAGGCGGCGAGAATCGCATTCCTCGAATTCGCTCGTGCGTTTGGAAAAGCTCACGACATCGGCGCGGTCGCGCGGCGGCGCGACGACGAGCGAGCCGTTGATGGTGGCGATCGGCAGCGTCTTCGTCCAGAAATCGAGCGCCTCGATCCCGAGTTCGGTGACGATGGGCTCGGCCGCCTGCCGCTCGCACCAAGGCGAGATCATGCCGCCGGCGTAGTAGGAGCAGCCCAGCCCCGGCCCCTCGCGCCGCTCGAACAGCGCGACATCGACGCCGCGGCGCGCGAGTTCGAAGGCTGCGGTCAGCCCCGCGATGCCTGCGCCGATGACCTGGACGTGCATTGTTTTCCGATCCCGAGACGAAGCCCCTCCCCCGCAAGGGGGAGGGAACAAACGGTTGCCCGCCCGATCGATGTGCATTGTCAGGAAAGATGGAAAGCAGGCCCTTCGCCCGCAGCCATCCCTCCGCCAGTGCAAGCTGGATCAGGTTCTAAGGATCGCCGGGCCGCTCGGGCCTTCGTCTTTTCAGACGCCGCCGTCGCGCTGCCAGCCTCTCAGCCCCCTGGCGGGGATCTCCTTGGCAGGGTGTATTTGGGGGCGGCGGGCGGACGGCGTCAAGGGCGGGCTACCGTCCCGGCTTCGCCTTGCCGAAACCCACGCCCTTGGTCGTGAACTTAGCGCCGCGCTGCGGGCCGTTCTTGCGGCCGGTTCGCGCACCCTCGCCGCCGGCGCCAGTGCCCGCCGGCTGCCAGTTCGGGACGAGATGGTGCTTGCCGGGGCCAATGAGGTCGGCGCGGCCCATGGCCTTCAGCGCCTCGCGCAGGGCCGGCCAGTTTTCGGGGTCGTGGTAGCGGAGAAACGCCTTGTGCAGCCGGCGCTGGCGCAGGCCCTTGACCGCGTCGACCGGCTCCGACGCGCCGCGCCGGACGGGCTTCAGCGGATTGACGCCCGAATGGTACATGGCGGTGGAGACCGCCATCGGCGAGGGCAGGAAGGTCTGCACCTGATCGGCGCGGAAACCGTTCTTCTTCAGCCAGAGCGCGAGGTTCATCATGTCCTCGTCGCTGGTGCCCGGATGCGCCGCGATGAAATACGGGATGAGAAAATATTTCTTGCCCGCCTTCTGCGCGGCGGCGTCAAACAATTGTTTGAAGCGGTCGTAGGAGCCGATGCCCGGCTTCATCATCTTCGACAGGGGGCCGTCTTCGGTGTGTTCGGGCGCGATCTTGAGATAGCCGCCGACGTGATGCTCGACGAGTTCCTTCACGTAGGCCGGGCTCTTGACCGCGAGGTCGTAGCGCACGCCAGACGCCACCATCACCTTCTTCACGCCGGGCACGGCGCGCGCCTTGCGATAGAGGGAGATCAGCGCGTCGTGGCTGGTGTTCAGGTTCTTGCAGATGTCGGGATAGACGCAGGAAGGGCGTCGACAGAGCGCTTCCGTCTCGCGGTCCTTGCAGGCGATGCGATACATGTTCGCGGTGGGGCCGCCGATGTCGGAGATGATGCCGGTGAAGCCCTCCGTCTTGTCACGGATTTTCTCGATCTCCTTGACGATCGAGCCCTCGGACCGCGACTGGATGATGCGGCCTTCATGTTCGGTGATCGAGCAGAAGGTGCAGCCGCCGAAGCAGCCACGCATGATCGTCACGGAATGCCGGATCATCTCCCATGCGGGAATTTTCTGGCCGACATAGGACGGGTGCGGCGCGCGCGCGTAGGGCAGTTCGTAGACGCCGTCCATTTCCTCCGTGGTGAGCGGCACGGGCGGCGCCGTCAGCCAGACGTCGCGGTCGCCATGCTTCTGCGTCAGGGGGCGCGCGTTGCCGGGATTGCTCTCCCGGTGCAGCACGCGCGAGGCGCGGGCGTAGGATTCGCGGTCGGCCTGCACCTGCTCGGCCGAGGGCAGGCGGATGACGACGTTCGTCTCGTTTCGCCGGCGCGCGCCCTCGTCGGGAGAATCGATATCGTCGACCGGCGTCTCGATCCAGTTCCGGGGCGTCGCGTCGCGCATGAAGGCGAGACCGCGAATGTCGAAGAAATCCTGCGCAATGCCGCCTTTGGCGATGCGGTGGGCGACCTCGACCAGAGCGCGCTCGGCATTGCCGTAGAGCAGCAGGTCGGCCTTGGCGTCCATCAGGATGGAGCGGCGCACCTTGTCCGACCAATAGTCGTAATGCGCGATGCGGCGGAGCGAGGCTTCTATCCCACCAAGAACGAGCGCTACGTCGGCGTAAGCCTCGCGGCAGCGCTGCGCGTAGACGATGGTCGCGCGATCGGGCCGCTTTCCGCCCTCGCCGCCGGCGGTATAGCTGTCGTTGTGCCGCAGCCGCCGGTCGGACGTGTAGCGGTTGACCATCGAGTCCATATTGCCGGACGTGACGCCGAAAAACAGGTTCGGCTTGCCGAGCGCCTTGAAGGCTTCGGGCGAGCGCCAGTCGGGCTGGCTGATGATGCCGACGCGAAACCCCTGCGCCTCCAGAAGCCGGCCGATGATCGCCATGCCGAAGGAAGGATGATCGACATAGGCGTCGCCGGTGACGAGGATCACGTCACAGGAATCCCAGCCGAGTTCGTCCATCTCGGCGCGAGACATGGGCAGAAAAGGCGCGACGCCGAAGCGCTGCGCCCAGTACTTGCGGTACGAGAACAAGGGCTTGGCGGACGGGACGTGTGGCGTCTCGCGCGAATTATGGGCGTGTGGCTGGGACATGATCCTGCTGCGAGCGGCGGATTTCGCCACTCACATAGAGCGTTGGCCACAAAATCGGAAGGCCCAAGGCTATGGCTTGACCATTCAGTCGCGCATGCGGGCCTCGGAAACAGCCTCCGCGGCGATGACGCGCCGCGTGCGCAGGCCGCGCCAGAAGGACGCCAGCGCCCGCTCGGCGCAGGGATCTCCGCCGGAAAGCTCGCCGGCGCGGCGCACGAGATGTAGCGCGCGACCGCTCAGGCCCTCGGCCCCGATCGCCGCCAGCGCCCGTGACAGCCCGTCGCCGAAATCGGGCGTTTCGCCAAAATCGGCGAGCCAGCGCGCGATGCGCAGCAGTTCGACAGCTTCGGCCGGCGTCGTCGGCGTCTGGGCGACGGCGGCTTGCGTCAGAGCCTCGGCGCGGTCGAATTGCTGGCCGGCGCGGTCGATATCCCCACGAAGACCCGCCTCGATCTCCACGGCGTGCAGCGTGGCGATCATGTCGAAGGTGACGAATGTCGAGCGTCCCATGACGGCTCCCCGCAATGACGAAACGACAGGGGAATCGATTCGTCCCGACGCGACAAGACATGACGCAGCGTCACATCACGCGCTCGTGACCGCCATTCACTCAACCGGGTTGATCGGCCGGTTCTCCGTCCAGTCCCACGTCCCCTGATCGCGGTTGCGAACGGCCTCCTTCCAGCCGACCTCCTCGGCCCGCCGCTTGAAATTGAACCCTTCCGGCGAATGCCGCGTGACGCCGTCGAACAACGTGGCGAACATCTGCGTCTGCTTGAGGCCCATTGCTTCGATCGCCTGATTGATCATCAGCTTCTGCATCATCAGCTGGTTGATCGGCACGCCGGCCATACGCTCGGCGAGCCGCTCGACCTCCGCATCGAGTTCCTCGCGCGGGACAGCCTTGTGCACGAGGCCGATGCGCGCGGCCTCGGTTCCGTCGATCTTGTCGCCGGTGAACAGCATGCGCTTGGCCTGCTCCGCGCCCAGGCGATAGACCCACATGGCGGTCGTCGGACAGCCCCAGACGCGCGCCGGCATGTAGCCGATCTGCGCCTTGTCCTCCATCACCACGATGTCGCTGCACAGCGCTATGTCGGAGCCGCCCGCGACCGCATAGCCGTGCACCTTGCACACGACCGGCCGATAGCTGCGCCACAGGCTCATGAAGAGTTCGGTGTTGCGCATCATGAAGGCGTAGTCCTGCATGGGATCCCACAGCGGGATGTCGTCCGCCGAATGGCGCTGCGTCGATTGCGCGTAATAGGTGAGATCGTAGCCGGCGCAGAAGCCCGGTCCGTTCCCCGCAAGCACGATGACATGGACGCCGCGGTCCGCGTTGGCGCGCTCGACGCACTCGCTGAGCTCGCGCGGCACGTCGTCGTCGATGGCGTTCATCACTTCCGGGCGATTGAGCGTGATGCGGCCAATGCGGCCGTCTTTCTCGTAGACAATTTTCGACATGGATCCTCCTGCGCCGGAGGATCGGCGCCCGGCGGACCTTTGGCAAGCAGGACGTTTAACGCGGACTTCACCCCTGCCGCCTAGTCTCGCGCCTTTCCGGCTCGCCGAGGCGTTTTTTGGTCCCCGCTCCATTTGCCGCGCTGACGATCCTGTTCGCCGCGCCATCGGTTCTCTTCTCGCTCACCTTTGTCCAGAAGCCCTGGGGCGAGCTGGCGGCCGTCCTGTGGATCGCTGCGGTCGCCCCGCTCGCGCTCCGCGCCCAATGGCGGCGCCCGCGCGAACTGCGGCTGGCCATCGCCGCTGCGGCGATCGCCATCGCGCTGACGCTGATCAGCGGGGTCGGCCACCTGTTCTACCAGACCGACGACTGGACGACGCGCGACGCCATTCTGCTCGACCTCGTGCGCTATCCCTGGCCGGTCGGATACGAGACAGTCGATGGCGTGGGCTATCTGCGCGCGCCGCTCGGCATGTATCTGGCGCCTGCCGCGATCGGAAAGATATTCGGCGGCGCCGAGGCGGCGCTGTTCGTGCAGAACGGGAGCATTCTGGCGCTCTGCCTCTACGCGCTGGCCGGCTCGCTGCCGAATGCGCGGACGCGCTGGTTCGGCCTGCTATTCTTCATCGCCTTCGCAGGGCTCGACATCGTCGCCTGGGCGCGGCGCTGGCTCGAAGGGGCGCCCGACAATCTCGCACTGCCGCATCTCGATCCCTGGGCGGGCAACATCCAGTTTTCATCGCATGTCACGCAATTGTTCTGGACGCCGCATCACGCGCTGGCGGGATGGGCGATCGCAGCCGCCTATCAGATGTGGCGGACCGGGCGCGCGCCGGCGCTGCTGATCGCGCCGCTCTGCGCGGCCGCTGCGTTCTGGTCCCCCCTCGCCGCTCTCGGCGGCGCGCCTTTTGTCGCCTTCGCGCTCTACTGGGACTGGCGCGACGGCAAGCTTCGAGTCGCAGATTTCGGCGGCGCCGGCGCGGCGGGCGCCGCCATTCTGCCGATCGCCTATTTCCTGACGCGCGACACGGCGGGCATCGCCAAGGGCTTCCTCGACTTCAGCAACATGACGAACCTGCGCTCCTACCTTGGAGTCGTGCTCATCAAGGCCGCGCCGTGGCTTGCCGTCGCCTGGCACGGCTGCGACCGGCAGGACCGGCGCGCGCGCGCGGAATTTGCGCTGATCGCGATGTCGCTCGTCCTCATTCCCACCTATTCGATGGGCGTCGCCAACGACTTTGCCATGCGCGTCTCCATTCCGGCGCTGGCGCTGTTGTGCCTGCGCGCAGCGCCGACGCTCGCGAATCTTCTCGCCGAGCCGCCGGCGCGCCGCGTCATGCTCGCCAGTTTCGTCATGCTCGGCGCGGCCACTCCGGCGGTGGAGATCGCCCGCAACATGACGATGCCGGCGAATGAGCGGAGCGCGTGCAACGTCGTCGAGGCGATCCGCGACGAGGGCGGGCCGGGCTCCCTCACGCCGCTCGGATATTATGTCGCATCGTCCGGGAGCCTTGCATCAGGGCCTGCGTTGCTCGCGTCGTCCGTCAGCCCGCTGGTGCGCACGGGACAATCCGCCTGCTGGCCTGGCCGTCGCTTCGTCTACGCCTGGCCGGTCCCGCCTTCCCTCCGCGGCGACGATTGATCGACGCGACAGATCAGGCCGCGGCCCTGCCCGCGCCGAACCGGCCGAACACGCGCGGGTCGATATCAGCGACGGGCATGACGACGAAGACGTCGGTCGTGCCGAATTGCGGATCGATCACGGCCCCGTCGCCGAAGGTCGCGCCACAGCGCAGATAGCCTTTCACGAGCGGCGGCAGGTCCGCGAGCGCCTTGCGAATTTCGACATCGTCCCGCGCGACGGCGCCCATGGCGACATGCCGATCGCCCAGCGCGCGCACGCGCCAGTCGGGACGGCTCAGCGCGTGGTGCGCGAGGAAACTCAGCGCGCGCGCGTGCCTTGCCGGGTCGACGCCCTCGAAGCTCGCGCAGCCGAACATGGCGTCGATCCTGTAGCGCTCGATATAGAGGCCGATGCCGCGCCACAGCAGTTCGAGCACACGCTTGCCACGGTACGGCGCCAGCACGCAGGAGCGGCCGAGCTCGAGAAAGCGCTTGCCCTCGTGGCGGGCGAGGAGCGGGGCGATGTCGTATTCGCCTGCGCTGTAGAAACCGAAATTCCTGTCAGCCACATCCTGCCGCAGCAGGCGATAGGCGCCCACGACCTTCGGACGCGCGCGGCCGAAGCGGTTCAGCGCGGCGTGATCGACCACCAGAAGATGATCGCAGACGCGATCGAAGGCGCAGACGTCGCGGCGGATGAGCGCGGCGGTGCGATCGGGAATCGCGCCGCCTTCCTCGTAGAAGACCTTGTAGCGCAAGCGTTGCGCCTTACGGATTTCGCGCTTGGTTTCCGCGATGCGCAATTCGAGCGATCCGGCGCGCAAGAGCGTTCCGCCGAATGTTCCGCGCTTGCTGGCTCTTATGGGAAAACGCAGGAGCGTTCCGAGATCGCGCCGCTGCGGCTTGTCGGCATCGCGCTTTGCCATTTTGATTCTTCTCCTTGGCGTCGCAGCCAAAGAATCATGTTCCGCCGACGGCAGTATGACAGAAAGGCCAAGGGAATGTGACGGCCGCGGACGAGGCTACGCGCCGAGCGCCTTCCGCCGCGCCGACGCTTCCCGCGCCAGCCGGGCGACGTCCTGCGTCAGCGCCGCGGCGTCGAACGGCTTGACGAAGAACGCCGCGAAACCCGCCGCTTCGGCCGCCAGACGATCCTCGCCTGCAGCATTGGCGGTGAGCGCGATCAGGGGCGTCGCGGCCACGCCGACCGTCGCCTGTACGGCGCGGATGCGGCGCGCGGCTGCGAGGCCGTCGAGACGCGGCATGCGGATGTCCATCACCACAGCGTCGAACGGGGTACGCTTGCCTGCAGCGGCGTCCTCGATCTCGGCGACCGCCGCGAGCCCGTCGCCCACGCGCTCGGCCATCGCGCCGGCGCGCTCGAGCGTTCGCTGGGCGATCAGGGCGTTGATGTCGTTGTCTTCTGCGACGAGGACACGCAAGCCCTCCAGCAGGCGCGGCGGCGCATCCGGCGCCACGGGCGCCGCGCCGCCGAACCCGTTCAGACGATCGGAAATGCGCGCGAGCAGCGAGGCGTGCCGCACCGGCTTCACAAGCCATCCGTCGAAGGCGCCGAGCACATTGCGGCCCATGGTGCGGCGCTCGAACGGCGAGACGAGCACCAGCATGCGGCCGGCATGCGCCGCGCGCGCGGCCTCGGCGATGCGGCGCGAGGCCTGTTCGCCGAGCGCGCAATCGACGATGACGACATCGGGCGGCGCGCGCTGGGCGAGCGCCAGCATGGCGGCGTCCTCGCCTTCGGCGCGCTCGACTTCGGCGCCGACGGCGGCGAGCTGCTGGCCGAGGAACGGCGCCTCGAATGGCGATTGCGCGACGATGAGCGCGCGACGGCCTTCCAGCGTTGCGACCGCGCCCGGCGCAGCCGCAGCAGCCGGCAGCGGCAGCGACAATTGGAAGGTCGAGCCTGCGGCGTCCGAATGGGCGAGCGTCAGTTCGCCGCCCATGCGTTCGGCCAGCGCGCGCGAAATGGCGAGGCCGAGGCCCGCGCCGCCGTGCGCCGCGGTCGCGGAACCATCGACACGCTCGAACTCCTGAAAGATCGACGCGCGATGTTCGGCCGGCACGCCGGGGCCAGTGTCCTCGACCAGAAACAGGATCGCATCGCCCGGCCCGCGCTGGACACGCAGGCCGACCCCGCCGCGCTCGGTGTATTTCACCGCGTTGCCAGCGAGATTGATGAGGATCTGGCGCAGCCGCGCGGCGTCGCCGACAAGTCGGGCGGGCGTATCGGGCGCGAGATGGGCGGCGACCTCGATGCCCTTGCCCTGCGCGCGCGGGGCGACGAGTTCGACGACGCCTTCGACGAGCGGGGCGAGATCGAACGGCGACTCGTCAAGCTCCAGGCGGCCGGCCTCGATGCGCGAGAAATCGAGAATTTCGTCGATCAGCGTGCCGAGCGCCTCGCCGGAGGTGCGGATGGCGGCGAGATAGGATTGCGCTTCCGCATCGAGCTTCATCGACGCGAGGAGGTCCGTCATGCCGAGTATGCCGGCGAGCGGCGTGCGGATCTCGTGGCTGACGGTCGCAAGGAAACGGGATTTTGCTTCGCTGGCGGCTTCCGCGCGGTCGCGGGCGGCGGCGGCGGCTTTCAGCTCCCAGACCTCGTCGCGCAGTCTTTCGATTTCGTCCGCGGTGGCGGCGGCGCGACGTTCGCCTCCGATTGTCTCGCCGACGCGGCGGCCGATGAGCACGCCGGCCATGAGGGCGGCAAGGCCGAGCGCAAGAAAGCCGAGAAGAAAGGGCGACATGGACGCGAGCCTCGCGCCGCGGATCGGCGCGGCGCGATCATGACGCGCGCAGGTTGAGAAAGACTTGCCGATTTTCCCCTACGCCGCCGCATTGGCGGCGCGATCCATGCCGGTGCGATAGGCCAGGGCCTCCGCCAGATGGGGCCTGCGCACGGCGGAAGCGCCGTCGAGATCGGCGATGGTGCGGGCGAGCTTGAGGACCCGGTGATAGCCGCGCGCCGACAGGCCGAAACGCTCGGCCGCCTCGCGCACGAGCATCTGCGCGCCTGCATCGGGCGCGGCCAGTTCCTCGATCGCGCGCGTCGGCGCGGCGGCGTTGGTGGTTACGCCGGCAAGCCCCACGGACGCGTAGCGGTCCATCTGGATCGCGCGCGCCGCCGCCACACGGCGGGCGACTTCCGCGGAGCCTTCGGACGGCGCCGGAAGGATGAGATCGGCCGCCGACACCGCCGGCACCTCGATCTGGACGTCGATACGGTCGAGCAGCGGGCCCGACAGGCGCGACTGATATTGTCCGGCGCAACGCTGCACAGGACCGCGCGCGCAGGAATAGCCGGGATCGAGCGCATGGCCGCACCGGCAGGGGTTCATCGCCGCGACGAGCTGGAAACGCGCGGGATAGATCGTGCGGTGGTTGGCGCGGGCGATGGCGACCTCGCCGGTCTCCATAGGCTGGCGCAGCGAATCCAGAACCTGCGGCTGGAACTCCGGCAATTCGTCGAGAAACAGGACGCCGTGATGGGCGAGCGAAATCTCGCCGGGCCGGGCGCCTGCCCCGCCGCCGACCAGCGCCGGCATGGAGGCCGAATGATGCGGACTGCGGAACGGACGGCGATCCGTGAGCCTGCCGCCCGCCAGCGCGCCGGCGACCGAATGGATCATCGAGACTTCCAGCAATTCTTTCGGATTCAGCGGCGGCAGGATGGAGGGCAGGCGTTGCGCGAGCATCGACTTGCCCGCGCCCGGCGGCCCGTTCATCAGCCAGTTGTATCCTTGAAGACCCCGCTCTAATCTCTCTTCATGCGCGCGCCGATTGCCTACAGCTACCTACGCTTCTCCACCCCGGAGCAAATGCGAGGGGACTCCTTTCGCCGTCAGTCTGAGATGGCAATCGAGTACGCGAGCAGGAACGGGCTCAAGCTGGACGATACGCTCACCTTCCAAGACCTAGGCGTTAGCGCTTTCCACGGGAAGAACGCGGAGACCGGCCACCTTCGTGAATTTCTTATGGCCGTTGAGAGTGGGGCTGTAGCGAAGGGGTCATATCTGCTTGTGGAAAGTCTGGACCGCATTAGCCGACAGACCGCGCGGAAGGCCATTAACCTGCTGGGCGAGATAGCCGACGCGGGAATAACAATCGTTACCCTCGCTGACGGGCGCGCCTACACGACCGAGAACCTCGACAATGATCCGATGGCCTTGATGATGGCCTTGCTCATCTTCATTAGGGCAAACGAAGAGAGCGCCACAAAATCTCGCCGCATCCGAGCAGCATGGGAAGCGAAGCGAGCGAATGCCGCAAGTAAGCCACTTACTGCGAGGTGCCCTGCGTGGCTGCGGCTCAAGAGTGACCGGAGCGGCTTCGAGATAATCGAAGAAAGAGCGGAGGTGGTTCGCGGCATCTACGATATGGCGCTTGCGGGGAAAGGGCAGCACGCGATTGCGGACGCTTTGAACAAGCGGGGTGTTGCGACCTGGGGCGATAACGGGCGCGCTCCGGCTGCGCACTGGCACCGCAGCTACGTCGTCAAGGTTCTCTCAAGCTCCTCCGTAGTCGGAAGTTACACCCCTCGCGTTACCGAGAGACACGATGGAAAGCGGGTGTTCAAGGCGCTTGATCCCGTTCCCAACTACTACCCCGCAATCGTCTCTGCGGAGGTGTTTCAGCGCGTAGCCATCCTTAGGCAATCCGCGAATGACCCACGGCGGGGCAGGAACGCCAAGACCCCAACACGCCACCTCCTTGCGGGCCTAGCCAAGTGCCCGCTCTGCGGCGGCACAATGACGCGCGTTTCAAAGGGCAGCAGCAAGCGAGCCGGTAGGCCGAACCTTGTGTGCCAACGCGCGAAGGCAGGCGCGGGATGTCAGTACCACTCTGTCCCGGTCGAGTGGGTGGACAACGCTCTGAAAGTGTTCGGCGACGTGATCGTTGGCTCGTCTCCCGCCTCCGGAAACTCCGAGGCACTCAACGCTGAATATGCGGAGGTGGTGGACCGGATTGAGAAGCTAGATGCAACGATAGACCAGCTTGTGGACACCATTGTGCAGCGGCCTAGCGCGGCCATTTCTAAGAGGCTGGCGCGGCTCGAAGCGGAAAGGGATACGCAAATCGCGAAGCGCCGTGAGATGCGCGAGGCGATCGACAACTCACACCACGAGTTCGTCAGGCGGCGGCTTGGCGGGCTGCAAGATGGGCTTATGGCCGCCCTTGAAACCAACGAGGCGGAGGCGATTGCCGCAGCCAATACGAGGCTCAGGGAGAACATGGACGGCGTAACTGTTGACTACCAGCGCGGAGTTCTTCGGTTCGATTGGAAGCATGGGGCGAGCACGGAGATACCTTACGCCCGGATGGCCGAGGGGAAGCCTCAATCAATCCTTGCGCCGCTTGGCAGTACGAACGGCGAAGCCGACTAGCGCCACTTGTCCGGGCCGCCGTTCTTAGTGTTGCGCACCCGCTCGACATGCGGCTTGGAGTTTGGCTCCAACTCTTTAGCGCGTGCGATGGCTTCCTTTTGCGTGGGCGCGACTGCGCTTGCGCGCTCTGAGTTTGCCCTGCGTACCGCGTAGTCGCCTTGATCCCGGCGTTCGACGTAAAGCCGCTTGTCTTTGCTCATTGCAGTCTCCGCTTTCTTGAGGCGCTTTGGGGGTACTGGCGAGTGAGAATAACGGCGGGCGCACCGCGCTTGACTCGTGCCCGTGCGACATACTCTCCGATGGGTTCTCCACCAGCTTCAAGCTTGTCTATCGCCAACTCCATTTGGTCGTGCCGCCCACGAATTGCGACGCGTGGGCTTTCCGGGCGATCATCTCCCTCGCTGGGGATTTCTCGCATTGCCTTTAAAAGTTGCTCTTGGTCCTCTTTCGACAAGTCTTCCAACGCAAGCTGGAGTTGCCGCTCAATGACAGCGCGGACGCGATCTTGGTCCGACCTAGATAGCTCCTTCTTGTGTTCCTCCAGCCACTCGTAGCGTTTTAGCGCTTTCAGAATCCGCCCCGGCGTCTTTGAGCGCCGCTCAACTCGATAAATGCTCTTTTCCCTAACCTGCGCTTTTGCGAGGAAGGTGGTCTTTACATACTCATTGAACGCCTTTGCATCCGACGCGATCTCGGCCACGCTTTCTTTGAACGATTTGTAGTTGGCTATGCCGCCATACACCGCGAGCGCGATACCAATCGCCGCTGTTACGCGCGCCGTGACGCTGCCTTCCTCAAGCTGGACGAGAAGCTCTATTTCTCCTTTAAAGCTTTCTTCGGCCGAGCGAATTGCAATCGAAAGGGCTTCTTCGCCAAGTTCAGCCAAGCGTGACGCGTCTACGGGGTAAGGCTTGAGGTGGATATAGGTTTGAGCAATCGTGGCCAAATGAATGCCCCAATGCGCTAGCGCTGATTAGAAGACCTTGTGTTTATGCTGGCAGCGTTACTGAGTCGCCCTTCAAGCGCAAGGCGCTGGCGCATTAGAGCGCACGTTTCCCGCAGTATTCGATGCTCTTACTTTGCGCTTTGGGCAAAGTATCGAAAATTTTCGAGTCCCCATCACCAGTTGAGCCTTGCGCTCTTCCCCCGTGCCGGGTGCCCTCGGGCGCAATTACACGCCCGGCCCGACGATCTCCCGCTCTACCCTCGCGCCCGCCCTGTGCTCCATGCCCAAAGTCGCGCGATCCGCAAGCCACCCTCCTAGCATCCGTCCTGGCGCTCGCCTTTCGGCCCCAGCTTGCTGGCTAGCTGAGAGTGTCTGCCCGCATGGAAGTAGTGGGGGTTGCGGGTGAGGTAGGTGGCGCAGGCGTCGATAGCCGCCACGACCATGCCGCAAGCGTTTTACAGCGGACCGTTGGCTTGTGCCCTTGTGCTCGCCTCTATGAGGGCGCGGCGGCAGTCGGAGAGCGCTCCAAGTAGGCGCGGCGCGTCTACGGAAGCATCGGAGCGGGTGGAGCGGCGGGACATAAGCGGGCCTACCCTGATAAGAACAAAATGCGAACATAGCCGAGCGCGTTCCTCGCGTCTGAACTTTTTTTGCTGCACCTAAGCGCTTGTCTCAATTGGGTATACCCGGCGCGGCGGGCGCAGTGAGACAGAAAGCCTGTCTCAAGTGGGTTGACTTTCGATTATGAGACATTCAGCTTCTCAGGGTCTAGACGTTATGAGACGGTCTAGCACGACCCTCGAAAGGACAACCCATGTATCCCAACGCAAACCGCTACAAGGCTCACGCCAACCTCGCCACTGCCGACCTTTCCAACACGGGCCTCCGTTGCGCCTCGATGCGCTATGCAAACCTCACCGGCCAAGAGCTTGGTGGTAAGGACATGCGCGGCAGTGTCCTTTCGTTCGCGGACCTCAGCGGAGCGGACCTCGCAGGCGCGGACATGCGCAATTGCAACCTGTCTCACGCCAACCTTGAACACGCGGACCTCAGAGGCGCGGACCTTCGCGGGGCAAACCTCACGGGCGCATTGATCCGTAAGGCCCGTCTTGATGGCGCGAAGCTCGTTGGGGCGACATTCGAGCGCGCCAATCTTTCTGACACCCTTTGCGCCTGCATTGAGGCGCGCGGGGCAACGTTCGCGGGCGCTTCGCTCAATGGTGCGGACCTCACAGGCGCGGACCTTCGCAAGGCGGACCTGTCACGCGCCGACATGCGCCACACTGCGATCATGGGCGCGAAGATGGACGGAGCGGACCTCACGGGCGCTTTGCTTCCGCAACAGGCGTAACGCCACCACTGCCACCAATCGCGGAAAGCGGAGGGCCTTGCGCCGCGCCGCTTTGTGCGTTCAATCGAGACAAGGGGCGACACATGGCCAACTACGGTTACGCGCGCGTCAGCACCACCGATCAAGACCTAACCACCCAGGTTGAAAAGCTACGGGCGGCAGGATGCGACGTGGTGCGCGAAGAGAAGGTAAGCGGAACGTCTCGCGCGGGGCGTAGCGAATTGGAGAACCTTCTCACGTTCCTGCGCAAGGGGGACACTCTGGTAGTCACCCGGATTGATCGTCTGGCGCGATCGGTCGGAGACCTTCAAGACATAGTGCGGGAATTGCGAGCGAAGGGCGCTCAGCTACGCGCAACGGACCAGCCTATAGACACCAACACAGCGGCGGGCAAAGCCTTCCTAGACATGCTGGGGGTGTTTGCGGAGTTTGAGACAAACCTGCGGAGAGAACGGCAGCTAGAGGGCATTGCAAAGGCAAAGGCGGCAGGCGTCTACAAGGGCCGCCCTACCACGATTGATCCTGCTACAGTGCGCAAGATGCATAGTGAGGGCGTAGGACCGTCCGACATAGCCAAGCGCCTCAAGATCGGGCGGGCAAGCGTGTATCGGGCATTGAAGGAATAGCGCATGGGCGTCTACAGAATTGGCCTTTATCGTTGGGGCCTAGACGTTCACATACCCGCCGCACAAAGCCCCACAGGCAAAGCGATAAAGTGTCGCAAGCGAGTGCTGCTAAAGGGCGTCTCTGAGGCGGACGCCTTGGCACACATGCACAAGCTAGCACGGGAAACGGAAGCGGAGTTGCGCAACGCTGGCGCGAACATCGGGCCGATGCCAAGGCGGCGCGTTGTGTTGTCCAAAAGCCGGGGCGCGGCGTTGCCACAACAGCCACCACCACCACCACCACCACCAATACATGCAACACCTAGGCGCGTGCGCCCTAGGCCCGGCGACACGTTGCGGGCCGCGTTGCTGCTCGCGTGGGAATGCCCCGACGAAGGCCTAGCGCGCACGAAGGAAGGCGAGCGGAGTTACAAGTATGCGGCGGCATGCGTAGCAGCACTTGGCGCAACGTTGCCATGTGCGCATGTAGATGAAGCCTCTTACGCCTATCTTGTGCAGCACTTCACGGCGCGAGGAGTAACGCTCGGCGCTGCGAACAAGCGTATCGCTGCGCTGCACCGAGTCCTTCATTTTGCCGTGCGGGAGGGGTGGATTAAGCGCCGCCCGGCCGGACGATACTGGGGGTATTTCGCAAATCCGATTGCGCCTGTTAGCCGCGCCAAGCTCTAAGCGCGATCCTCCGCGCGCATCGCTGCGAACGTCCCTAGGGTCCGATCCATCGCGGCCCGTGCGCTTATGCGCCGTGCCTGTATCAATGCGCCGTGCTCCGCCGCTGAGGCGCGCAACAATCCGACCAAGAGCGGACGCGCCCGAACGCGCATCGCCGCGCCTGCCTCCTTGCCTGCCTCCGCCTGTTGCCTAGCGAAGCACGCCAGCGCCAGTTCAAGCGCGACGGCGGAGCGGCGCTCGCCTTCCTTTGTGCCCTCCGAGAGGAAGCCCAATGCGTTCGCCATTGCCTTATGAAATGCTTCCTGCACGTCCTCAGGCGCTAGCAAGGATGCAGCGGACGCGGCGGCTTCAATGTGTCCGCCCGCCTTCGCAGTGCGGGTGAAAAACGAAAAGAGACCCATACGGCCCTCCGCAATGTCATTACGAAAAAATAATCAGTGCCACGAACGCATCATTATTCTTTTGGTCTCAGGAGTTTGCATCAAGTCGGCGAGGGACTTTTGATCCCTTGCCCCTTGCCAGTGCTTCAAAGCCCTAGAATACCCTAGTAGGGGCGTGTATAAGGCTCAACTGGCTTGTGCAGGTCGGCGCAGGCTTTCTCCCCAAAGAGCATGAGCGGGTAGACATGGATGCGAGACGCGCTGCGCCTTGCCTTCGTGCGCTGTTCGACATCGTGAGGTATGGTGTTAGCCGCAGGCAAATTCCGCCCGACCAAGGCGGCATAGGCTACCACTTTCAATGACCAATCCACCCTCTGCCTTGGGGTGGAGTGATGAAACACACCAAAACGGGAGCGCCCCCGCAAAGCGGCGCATCACTATTCTTTCCACCCACAAAAGGAAAACATGGAAGCTGCAAAAGCGGCGTCCGCGCACCTCTATGCAATCGCAGTGCGTGGCGCTCTCGCCTATGAAGGCGAACTCAGAGACCCCAACAAAGATGGCACGCCGGGAGCCACAATCCTCTCAGGCGTGCGCCTCCTTACCGTGGCCGACCACACCAATCCGAGAGACACGCTTGTGTCCCTTCTGGCCGCACTCGACGCCTATGCCGCAGAAGCAGCGGGCACCGTGGCGGAATTGATCCTCTACACGAACAACAAAGGCTATGCGCAGACGTGGGCTTTGAACCATTCGCTTTGGGCTAGCGTCGGCTCTTTTGTGCGAAGGGACAACAGCCCGCTAGCGAACGCGGACCTATGGGCGAAAATCCTTGAGCACCACAAAAGGATGCCAATCGCTTTCAGATTTCAGGGCGACGACACGACGCCGGAAGGTGTGCGGATGCGTGTTCTAAAGCTGCGAGCGAAGGCTGAGGCCACCAAGGCGGCAAACGCGGATGGAGGACAAGCCTAATGGCAGGACCTCTAGGCAACGGCTTCATACAGGGCGACATCAAGCCCACGGAGATGCCGAACACCGTGGCCGCGCCCATCGACACCTATGTGCGGCCTTCGGGCAACGGCAACGCGGCGACGCAGTTCCTCAAGGGCCTTGGCGAACTCGCCGGGCCGGTGACAACCGCCTTCAAGGATTGGAACAAGGAAGAGGGCGACGACCAAGAGGCGCAGGCGAACATCAAGGCGCTTCAATCCAAGCCCGAAGACCTCCGCAAGGAGATCGAGAGCGGCAACTTCTACGGGATGGCCCACAAGCGCGCACAGAACGCCATGCGGGTGATGGACGCACAGAACCGTGTGTACGAGGTGTCCTCGCAACTCGACGCCATGAACCAGCGCGGGGAACTCGCAGGGGCGGATGCTCAGGGCCTCATCCACGGGCTCGTTGACCAGCACGCACAGGCGGTGAGCGGCGACACGCTGGCGGCCAAGACGTTCACCAAGGGCATGATCCCGGTGATGCGCCAGTATGGCACCGCCATCACGCGGCAGAACATTGCGCAGGACCAGAGCGACAAGGAGGCGGCCATGTTTCAATACATGGTCAACCACCACGATCAGGTGGACCGGGACGCGGAGAATGCGGACGAGGAATACGATAGCGCCGCCGTCACGAAGATGCACAAGCAGGCGATGTTCGATACCGCCACTTACGCCAAGAAAGACCTCCTCCTATCGCAGGGCCAGATTGAGAACGTCCTTGGGAAGGTGGCGCAGCACTACGCCTCTCAGGGCAACGTGGAGGCGTTGGACGCCATCGGCTCCTACGACCGCAACGGCACGCCCCTCAGCGCCAAGTTCGGGCCGCAATGGGATGCTTGGCGCAAGAGCGCAGAGGCCGCCGCAGACGCGAAGAGCAAGGAGACGGTCAACGCCGATGTGGACAGCCTCACGGCCCAGGCCAATCGCGGCGATGGGAAGCCCGAGGATTTCTACAAGGCGGTAGACGCGGCTCGAGCCAAGGACCCCGGCAACTTCGGGGAGACACGCGCGCAGAACCTCAAGGCGCAATACGACAAGGTTGTGGCCGCGAAGAAGAGCGCGGCGGCGGACCAGTTGGCAACGCAGCAAGAGGCAGGGGCGCAGCGGGAGTTCATCGAGCAGGGCTCTCAGGCGTTCATCGCGGGCGAGGCGTACAAGATGCCCTCGGAGGTGCGCTTCACTGCGGCCGATGGGAAGGAGCGCACGTTCACCCGCAAGGAGTACGAGCAGCGCATGTACGAGCGGGCCGAGGCTGCGATCGACGCGCAGGGCAAGGACAAGGGATGGACCCCCGAGCAGGTGGCCGCCGCGAAGCTCCAAGTCTACGGCAAGAATGGCTCGGTGTCCCCGGTCTACCAGCGCAGCTTTGACGATCTCTTTGTGGGGTCTCGGGCGGGCGTGATGGTGAACGCGGAGCAACTGCCGCAGCGGCTCGCGCAATTGGAGTTCCTGCGGCAGAACGACCCAACGCAGTTCCTCAACCTCGCGGGCGCGAAGGACAAGCAGCAACAGACATGGATCGCCGCGTACAAGGCGGCCCGTGAGTTCGGCTCGGAACCGGAGCGGGCATACGCTATTGCCAACCAACGGGTGTTCAACCCCGGCGCTATGGACCGAATGACGGAGAAGGAACTGGCGGAGAAAGCCGACGACGTTGTTAAGCGCATCGGCACAATTGCTGGCGGATGGGCGGCAGGTGGCTGGAACCCCGTGGGGCCAATTGCACGGGCGCTATCACCTACTCCGGTTCTGCCGGGGCCTATCGCGCGGGCGAAAGCCGTGGAAGCCTTGCAAATCCAGATGGCGGCAGGCGTGGCCGAGAAAGACCTTGTGGAGAAGGCGGCGGGGAGCATCAACGCCAGCCACATCGTTGCGAACGGGGTGCCGGTTCAAAGCGCCATTCCCGGTGTGGGCGACCCGAACGTGGCTAAGGAATATCTCGAAGATGGGGCGCGGTTCTTCAAGGCGACCAACCCGAGGATCAAGGACGCTCCCTACGAGGTGGCGCTTGCGGACGATCCGGCGCGGCCCGGTAGCTACATCGCCATTCGCACTGACACGATGGAGAGGCTAAGCCGCAAGGGCGTGACGGGCGAGGAGCTACAGAAGTTCGTCTTGCAGATGCGCGCGAAGGAACGCGGAGACGCGAAGAGGTGGAACCAGTGGGCCGCCGATCTCAATCCAGCGCGCGAGCAAACCCCCGAAGAGAAGGCGGCGTCGGACGGTGTGGATTACGTCGAACTCGGCAGGAAGAGACGCAAGGCCATCGTGGATGTGCTGACACCGAAGCCGCGCGACACGTCGAACGATAAGCCGGAACTTTCGGGGGATTGAAGATGAGCAACAACGAATCGAAGAGGCCAAGCCCTGAGGCGAACGTAGAGGTGGGCTTTCCGATGGCGGATGAGTGCTACGCCTTCGTCCTACCGGATGGGCGCGTGCTCAATTCCAAGGGCGAATGGACAATGCCTTTAGAGGCCACCCCTGAGGCCGTAGACGGGCAGGGAGCCGGGAAGCCACCCCACTAGCGGACAGGGTTGCGGAGGCGCTGGGCGAGACTAGGGCGCAGCCTCGCGCGGCCATTCAACGCGGCACATAGCAGGAAGCAAAGGGCGGGCGTCTCGGGGGGAAATCTCCGGGGCGTCCGCGTGCCTACAACCAAGGAGGTACTACCATTAGTTGTGTTAATTCCAACTTTGCAACCGCTAGGGATTGTGTATGCGAGATACCCCGTCAGTAAAGCCGGACGCCGCTGGTTCAACTCCCTACTTCGATTTCATGCTCACAGCCGAGGGAGCGGCGCTTAAGGAACTTGTGGCAGACGTTGCGGCGATCCTTGAGACACGTTCCGAAAGGCAACGCGCCCGCAAGGCAACCGATGCGGCGAACTTCCTTCGCGGGGTGGACGCGCTCGTGAGCAATCTCGTGGCGAGTGTCTTAGAGCGAGACGGCGGCCCTACCTCGCTTTCCCTCAATAAGAACCATCGTCAGTGGAGGGGTTGGCGGTACAACTCGCACGGCATCAAGTGCGATAGCTTTTTGGCCAGCGTGGTTGCTGCCAATGGGGAGTTCCTAAGCCTCACCAAAAGCACTCTGCATGGGGTGGCAAGCACCATCGAACCAGCGCAAGCCTTCGTCGCTGAGGTGCGGGCGCGTGGAATCGCTCTAAGCGACCTGGGGGTGAGACGCGAGGCGGAGCTAATCGCGTTCACACAAAAGCAGCGCAAAGAGAATGCTTGGCGTTGGGATGACCAGACGGAGACGGTATTTGTTGACTACCGCGACACCCGTTTCACCATCGCAGCGCGTGCGCAGATGCAGGCGCTTAAGGAACACATCGCGGCGGCAAGCATCGAGTTCATGGACGATGGCGAACACCCCCGCGTGGACACGAAGCGCAGAGACTTACAGCGCCGGTTTATCGTACCACCCCGCATCGAAGGTAAGGCACTAAGGACCAATCCTTTTGGCCACCAGCTTGAAGGCGGGCGCATGGCTGGCAATGCCTGTTGGCTCACACTGAGAAAGGACAGGCGGAGGGCTTCGCTGCGGATAGACGGGGAGCCCATCGCTGAGGTGGACTTTAACGCGATGTTCCCAAGGCTGGCGTGCGCAAAGGCAGAACACCCCGCCCGCAGCAATGGTGGCTCCGCGCAATCTGGCGAGGCTTCCGATTTCTACGCGCCCATTGAGGCGGCCATCCTTAAGCGCGCGCCTTGGGGACATCCCGAAGGATTGCGCGGCGGGGTGAAGCAGGCGGTCTCAGCACTACTGTTCATGCCCACATTGCGCCGCTGGCCCGATGCTATCCGCAAGCGACTGCCCAAGGGCTTCTCAGTAGCGGAGATGCGGGAGGCAGTGGCGGAGGTGTACCCGGCCTTGTGGCACCACATTGATGCTGCCAGCGGCCCTGAGAAGCGCGCCATCGGGTATCGCCTCATGCGGATCGAGAGCGACATCATCGTGCGGGCATGCTTGGAGTTGGCGGCTCAAGGAATAACGGCGCTCCCGATCCATGACGCGGTGCTTGTGGCGCGTAGCAAAGCGATGATCGCAGCGGGTGTCTTAGAGCGGGTGGCGGAGGAGGTTGCGGGCGTTGTTGTGCCTGTCTCCGTTTGGGCGGGGGAGGCTTGAGGACAGGGCGTTGAGTTCCTGTCCTTTAGGCTCTGTGGGTGTTCTCTCTCCTACTACCACTGCCAGCCTCAAGGCGTTAATCAGAGAGCAGCTAGAGGCAGTCTATAGGTATAGCAGGGGCATAAGCAGAAACGCCCGGAAACTCTAAGGCGCTGTCGCCACTAATGCTTGTTTCGCGGATCGACCAAAGAGGCTGCTGCCTTCTTCCGTTGCGCTTCGGTAGCGGCGAATGACGCAGACACCTCAATCGCCCGGTCTTGCTCCACTAGCGCATAGCCACGTTGCGCCATGCAGCCTTGGGCTACAGAGATGGTGGCCTCATTTCGGCGCATCTGCTCGGCCACACCTGCAAATCCCCCGTAGTAATTCGTACCCGCTGAGAGATTGGCTTTTTGCGCTTCACCGAGGCAAATCGTTTTGTCGATCTCGAATTGCTGCATCAGCGCAGGGTTCTCTTTTGTGGATTGCCCGTCAGTGCGCACCCAAACTTTTGGAGGGGGAGGCGCAGCGCAGCCCGCCAAGGTCCCAGCAAAAAGAACGATTAATAATTGAGTACGCAAGACAACCTCCCCAGCAACGGAGCGAGGTTATATCAGTGAACTTGGTGCAATCAAGCTGCGGAGAACCTACCAACTAAGCTCACGATTGCAGTTCGCTAGAACGAAGTCCAACGAGATGCTTTGGAAGTACGGGTGCCAAGGACGTGGTGCTATGAACGCCGTCCGCCCGCCTTGCGGCCACACCGGCACGACCCTACCGCGCAGTCCGGCCATCCCTGCGCGCGCTTGGAGTTCATTCACAGTGGCGTCCTGCGCGGCCGTGGGAAGCCCCCCAAAGCTACCTTCCAGCGGTACAATGATTAGGTCCTGCCCTTGCTCACGCAGGTGAGCGATGCGGTAGGTGGGCATAAGCTTTCCTTTCGGGTCTCAGGGTATACAACAATAGGAGATTGTGCCCGCCGGCTGCTGCAATTTCGAGCGCGCGCTTGGCGCTCTCCTGGCCCTTGATGTCGCGCAGATCGGGCAAAACGCCCGACGACGTGCGCACTCCCGGCTGCGGCCGAGACAGAACCTGCGTTCCCTTGAAATGATTGGCGAGCTGGATCAGCGAGCGCGGCGCGATCACCTCCATGTCGCCCGACGCCCACGCCGCTTCCGGCCCGCATTCGGCGGGGCAGATCAACCCGTGCCCGCGCGCGTTGGCGGCTACCGCCGCCGGCAGGACGCCGGCGACCGGCGTCAGCGAGCCGTCGAGCGCGAGTTCGCCCAGCACGGTGAAGCCGCCGAGCGCATCGGCCGGCAAGGCGCCGATTGCCGCCATGACGGCGAGCGCGATCGGCAGATCGTAGTGCGAGCCTTCCTTGGGCATGTCGGCGGGCGCCAGATTGACGGTGATGCGCTTGGCCGGAAGGGCGAGCCCCGACGCCGTCAGCGCGGCGCGCACACGCTCGCGGGATTCGGCGACCGCCTTGTCGGCGAGGCCGACGAGCGTGAATACGACATTGCCGGAGGAAAGCTGCACCTGCACATCGACAGGCCGCGCCTCAATCCCCTCGAACGCCACCGTGGCGACCCTGACGACCATTTCACCCCCCGCTGCAACCGCAGTCGCAGGCTAACGAAGAGGCGCGGAAAGAGCAAGAACATTTCAGGAACATTTGGCGACGTCGCCCACCTGCGGCAAGCTGCTGGCGCAATAGCGAAAAGCGGGAGCGCGGCGCGGGAGGCGCAGAAAGATGGATCAGACGGCGTTCGAAAAACTGCTCGACCGTTTCACGCGCTCAGCCGAAGCGGGCGACGGAGACGCCTTCGCACAATGCTTCACCGAAGACGGCGTCTACCACGACTACATCTACGGCGATCATGTCGGGCGGCCGGAGATCGCACATATGATGAGCCATCTGTTCCACGGCGACGCCGGGCCGGACTATCGCTGGGAAATGTTCGACCCCGTGATCAACGGCAATCTCGGCTACGCCTGGTCGCTTTCGTCGTTCACGTCGACGCGTGAGGAGTTCAAAGGCAAGCGCGTGATCATCGACGGCATGAGCCGGTTCCGGCTGCGCGACGGGCTGATCTGCGACTATGCGGAATCAGTCAACGGCGGCGTCGCCATGACGCAGCTCGGCGTCGCGCCGGAGCGCATGGCGAAGGTGTTTCGCAAATGGAGCGGCTGGCTGGAAGCGCGGCCGGAGACGCGGGAATATCTGTCGCGCGAAAAGGGTTCGCGGCGCGCCTGAGGCGCGCTCGCCGGGTCGGAACATGTCGACGCAACATTCCCATGCGCATCTGTCGCCCGGCGTTCCGCTGGCGCTCGGCTCGGCCATCCTGTTCGGCGCATCGGCGCCCTTCGCCAAGCTGCTGCTCGGCACGCTCGATCCACAGATGCTCGCGGGCCTGATGTATCTCGGCGCGGGCGGCGGGCTCGCCTTGATCCACGTCGGGCGGACCGCCCTCGGCCTCGAGGCTTCCGAAGCGCCGCTGCGGCGCGCGGACACGCCGTGGCTGGCGGCGGTCGTCCTGTTTGGTGGAATCGTCGGGCCGCTGCTGCTGGTGCTCGGCTTGCAGCGTACGTCCGCGGCGTCCGGTTCGCTGATGCTCAATCTCGAGGCCCTTGCGACCATGGGCATCGCCTGGGTCGTGTTTCGCGAGAATGTCGACCGGCGCCTGCTGACCGGCGCGGCGGCCATCCTGGGCGGCGCGATCGTTCTGTCGTGGCAGGGTTCCGGGGCGGAGCTCGATATCGGCGGCCTGCTGATCGCCGGCGCCTGTCTTGCGTGGGGCGTGGACAATAACCTGACGCGCAAGCTGTCGTCCGCCGACCCCGTGCAGATCGCGATGATCAAGGGCCTTGCGGCAGGCGCCGTCAATATCGCGCTGGCCCTGGCGCGCGATGCGCCTGCTCCGCCGGTCGCGATCGCTGGCGCAGCCGCCGCGGTCGGTTTTCTGGGCGTCGGCGTCAGCCTCGTCATGTTCGTGCTGGCGCTCCGCCATCTCGGCAGCGCGCGCACCGGCGCCTATTTCTCGCTCGCGCCCTTCATCGGCGCGCTCGTCGCTCTCGTCGTCCTGCGTGAAGCGGCGTCGGCGCAGTTGTTCATCGCCGCCGCGCTGATGGGCGTCGGGCTGTGGCTGCATCTGGCGGAGCGCCACGACCACGACCATCTGCACGAGGCGATGGAGCACGAGCACGCGCATGTGCACGACGCGCATCACCAGCACGTACACGACGGGCCGGTCGTGGAGCCGCATTCGCACTGGCACAGGCACGAGCCGCTGCGGCACAAGCACGTGCATTATCCCGACCTGCATCACCGGCACCGCCACGGCTGATTGGCGCTGTCCGCCGGGCTCCGGGATCGGCTACACCTCCTCCGGCCCCCTCACCGCAAGGATCGGCACATGGCTGCGCGTCAGCACGGAAGCGGCGACGCTGCCGAAGACGAAGCCGTCGATGTGCGAGCCGCCGCGCGAGGCCATGACGATGAGATCGCACCCGTGATCGTCGGCGGCCATGGCGATGCCTTCCCAAGGTTTCTCGCCGCAATAGATGCAGGTTTCCACCGAGACGCCTTTCACGCGCAGTTGGTCGGCTGCGCTGTCGAGCAGGCGCGCCGCCCGCGCGGTCGTCGGGCCGCGCTCCAGCGCCTCGTACATTTCGGCGGCCGGCGCCGCATGCGCGAAAGCGGGCTCGGCAACCGTCACGAGCGTGACGCGCGAGCCGAGTGCGACGGCGAGATTCGCGGCGTGTTCGAGCGCCCGGTCGGACAGGCCGTCGGACACGACCGGGACGAGAATGTTGCGATACATGGACGCGCCTCCCCGCAGACGCATAGGCGCCGCGAGGCGTGGCCTAGCATGCGAACCGGCGCCTGGCTTTGCCGGCGATCAAGACCGCCGGCCGCATGTGGGGTCAGCCCGCCTTCTCCAGAAAGCTCGCGCGCAGCGTCGGCTTATGCACCTTGCCGGTGGCGTTGCGCGGCAGGGCGTCGATGAACAGCACGCGCGTCGGGCACTTGAAGCGCGCGAGGCGTTCGCGGCAATAGGCGATCACCTGCGTTTCGGTGAGTTCTGCGCCCGGCTTCTTCACCACGATCGCGAGGCCCGTTTCGCCCCATGTGCCGTCAGGCTGGCCGATGACGGCGGCCTCGGCGATCTCGGGAATCTGGTAGAGCGTGTCCTCCACCTCCGCCGGATAGACGTTCTCGCCGCCGGATATGTACATGTCCTTGGTGCGATCGACGATGTAGTAGAAGCCATCGGCGTCCTGGCGTGCGGCGTCGCCGGTATGCAGCCAGCCGTCGGTGAAGGAGGTCTTGTTGGCCTCCGGCCTGTTCCAGTAGCCGGGCGTGATGTTGGGGCCCTTCACCCACAATTCGCCCATCTCGCCGGGCCTGACCGCATTGCCGTCGTCATCGACGATCTTCAGTTCGCCGTGCAGCACGGGGCGACCGGCCGAACCGGCCTTGCGGCCGGCATCCTCGGCGTCCAGCACGAGAACGGCCGGGCTCGTCTCGGTCATGCCGTAGCCCTGCACCAGCGTAAGCCCGCGCGCCTCCCAAATTTTCAGCAGCGGCACGGGCATGGGCGCGCCGCCGACGCCGGCGATCTGCAGGCGCGAGAAATCCGTATTGGCGAAGGCAGGATGCGCGCCCATGAACTGGTAGATCGAGGGCACGCCGAAGAAATGGGTGAGGCCGACGGCCTTGTCGCCGATCAAGCGCAGCGCCTCGCCGGGATCGAAGGCGCGCATGATGATGTTGCACCCGCCGGCGTGGAAGACCGGATTGACGTAGCAATTGAGGCCGCCGGTATGGAACAGCGGCAGCACACAGAGATGGTTGGTCTTCTGCGAGATGAACACGCCGATGCCGAGGTTGACGCAATTGATGAAATTCATCAGATGCGTTGTCTGCGAGCCCTTGGGCTTACCCGTGGTGCCGGACGTGTACATGATCGTGCATATGTCGCCGATGTCGCAAGGCGTGTGCTGCGCCAGACGATCCGACGTCGAAATCGCCTTCTCGTAAGCAGGCCCGTAAGCCAGCAGATGCGGCACGTTGCACTGCTTCTGCAGTTCCGCCGCCATCGAGGCGAAGTCGCCGTCATGCGCGAGGGCGACAGGCGCCGCGTCGGAGATGATGAAGGCGAGTTCGTGGACGGTGAGGCGGATGTTGAGCGGTGTAAAAATGGCGCCGAGACGGAAGCAGGCGAATTGCGTTTCGAGAATGTCGGTGGAATTGACGGCGAGCACGGCGACGCGCTCACCCTTCTTCACGCCGAGGCCGGCCAGATGCGTCGCGAGCCGGTCGATGCGCTCGTCGAATTGCGCATAGGTGAAGCGGCGCTGCGAGGCGAGATCGATCGCGGCCGTGCTGGCGCCCCGCACTTCGGCATGATGCGCGATCCAGTCGAAATAAGCGAATGACATGAAGGCCTCCCTGCCCGTCCGCGGCTGATGTCTCATGCCGCCTTTTTTTAAATTTGAGCCTGCCTCAGAAAACCGCTAGGGTCAATCGAGGCGGTCGGACAATCTTCTCCGCAACGCCTTTGGACGACTTGCCGGCAGTTGGGCCGGCAAACGGAGGGAACATATGTCGATGACGAAACTGGCCGCAACGGCGCTCGCCGGCGTTCTGTCGCTGGCCATGGCCGGCGCGGCGCTGGCGCAGAAGAAATACGACACCGGCGCGACCGATACGGAAATCAAGATCGGCAACACCTACGCCTATTCGGGCCCGGCGTCGGCCTATGGCGTCATCGGCAAGACCGAAGCCGCCTATTTCAAGATGATCAACGATCAGGGCGGGATCAACGGCCGCAAGATCAACTTCATCACTTACGACGACGGCTATTCGCCGCCCAAGACGGTGGAGCAGACCCGCAAGCTCGTCGAGAGCGACGAGGTTCTGTTCATCTTCAATCCGCTGGGCACGGCAACGTCGCTCGCCACGATCAAATATCTCAACGCAAAGAAAATCCCGCAGCTCTTCATCGCCGCCGGCGGCACGATGTTCGGCAACCACAAGCAATATCCCTGGACGATGGGCTGGCAGCCGAATTACCAGAGCGAGGGCCGCATCTACGCCAAGCACGTTCTGGAAAAGTATCCGAACGCCAAGATCGGAATCATTTCGGCAAACGACGATTTCGGCCGCGACTCGCTCAAAGGCTTCAAGGACGGTCTCGGCGACAAGGCGAAGACCCTCATCGTGTCCGAGACGACCTATGAGACGTCCGATCCCACGATCGACTCGCAGATCCTGAAGCTGAAGGCTTCGGGCGCCGACATGTTCGTGAATTTCACCACGCCGAAATTCGCGGCCATGGCGATCAAGAAAAACGCGGAGATCGGCTGGAAGCCTGTCCACATCCTGCATTCGGTGTCGCAGGCGGTCGGCTCGGTGATGAAGCCCGCCGGTCTCGAGAACGGCAAGGGGATCATTTCCGCCAATTACGGCAAGGACCCGGACGATCCGTCGTGGAAGGACGATCCGTCGGTCAAGGCCTGGTCGGAATTCATGGACAAGTACATTCCCGACGGCGACAAGCACAACACGCTCTACGTCTACGGCTACAACGCCGCGCAGACGATGGCGCAGGTTCTCAAGCAGTGCGGCGACAATCTCACGCGCGAGAACGTGATGAAGCAGGCGGCGAGCCTGAATTTCGGACTGCCGATGCTCTTGCCCGGCATCAAGCTGACCACCAGCGCGACCGACTATTTTCCGCTCAAGCAGATGCAGTTGCAGCAATTCGATGGCGAGAAGTGGGTGCGCTTCGGTCCCGTCATCAAGGGCGAAGTGTCGATCGACTGATCTACACCTGCCGCCTGCGCGGAAATGGAGAGAGCCGGCGCCCGCGCCGGCTCTTTCTTTTTTATAGTCGTCCCATGAGCAGAAGAATGATCAGGATCACGACGATCAGGCCGACGCCGCCGCTTGGTCCATAACCCCATCCCGAACTATAGGGCCATGTCGGAAGAAGCCCGAGCAGCGCGAGGACGAGGATGATGAGTATGATTGTGCCGAGCGACATGACTTTCCCTCCAGACAGTCCCTGCCGCACATAACCGGGCGCAGCCCCGATTGTTCCCTCGCTCGCCGACGATGCGGCGCACGCGCCGTCGCGCTGGCGGCGCGATGCTGGCGTTCAAGTCATTGGGGAGGAGCGCATTCGCTCAGGATCGCGTCGTCGCCGGCAAAGACCGCATTCGAAATCGCGCGTTCGCGCCCGGCGACGATCGTGACGAAATCCGAGCCGCCGCGCATGATGCGGAAGGCCGCGTAGCCACGTTCCAGAAACGATTGCAACGCGCCCAGCCCAGCCAGATCCGCGGGCTTGCGCATCATCTTCAAGGCCGCGCCGATGAAGCGCTGTCGCGTCAGGCCGTCGAGCGAACGGCCGAGATGCTCGATGAGATCGATCTGGCGGGCGCGCTCGGCCTGCATGCCTATGGCGCGATAGGCCGCGCCGTAAGCCGGCGCCGTCAGGGCCTCAGCCTTTTCACGGAGTTCGGCGATCATCGCAACATCCAGTTCCTCCGAGAGAGCATCGAGTTCTATGGCGTCCGCGACGGTTTCCAGCGCAGCCGCAGGCAAGGTGCGGCTCATGAGCGGCACGATGCGGCGCACCTGCTCCGTCTGCACGCTGATGTCCTGCGGTCCGTAGAGATCGCTCAGGAAAAATTGCGCTGCGGCGCTGAAGCGCTTGCTGCGCAGAAGATCGGCATGGGTGCGCGCGAGGCGCGCCGCCTGCCAGGCGCGGAAAGCTATGCGCCGATCGCTCAGGCCCGGATGGGCGGCTGTGGCGCGCGCGCCGGCGGCGCGGTCGAGTTCGCCGATCAGGCGGGCGACGGCTTCTTCGTGGGTCATGCGGGCCTTGTACCACCCAGTCCTAGGCGCCGCCGCCCAGAATGGCCCGACGGACTTGATCTCGCTCAGCGCCGAAAGCGTCGGAGGCGATATGTTGCCGCCACAAGGGAGGCGGCGATGGGTCACAGCGAGAGAATGTCGCCAGTAGATACGGCTTGGCTGCGCATGGACCGGCCGGCCAATCTGATGATGATCACGGGCGTGATGACGCTCGGCGGTCCGGTGAACGTCACAGCGCTGGCGGCGGCGCTGGAAGACCGCATGCTCGCGCACAAGCGTTTCCGTCAGCGCGCGTTGACGACGCCGGCCGGCGCCTTCTGGGTAGACGACCGCGATTTCGACATAGCGCGGCACATCCAGCGCGTGCGGCTGCCCGGAGGCGGCGGCGAGACCGCGCTGCAGGCCTATGTGGCGCAGCTCGCCGGCGAGCCGCTCGATCACAATCATCCGCTCTGGCAGATGCGGATCGTGGAAAAATACGAAGGCGGCGTGGCCATCGTCTCGCGCATTCACCATGCGATCGCCGATGGCGTCGCGCTGATGCAGGTGATGCTGGGACTCGCGGACGACGGCGAGGATGCGCGGCCCGCTGTTCATGGCGGGCATCACGAGGAAGGCTGGCTCTCGTCGCTGATGGCGCCCGTGGCGGGCGCAGCGACCCTCGGCATGAGTCTCACGCGCGGTGCGCTGCGCGAGGCGCTGTCGCTCGCAGCCAATCCGAGGCGCGCCGCGAAACTGGTGAAAACCGGGGCAGGCGTCGCCGGCGAACTCGCCTGGCTGCTCGCCATGCCCAGCGACAGCGAGACGCGGTTCAAAGGCAAGCCGCACGGCAAGAAGCGCGTGGCCTGGACGAGGCCGCTGCGCCTCGTCGAGGTGAAAGCCGCCAGCGCGGCTCTCGGCTGTTCGATCAACGACCTGCTGCTCGCCTGCGTCGCGGGGGCGCTGCGCGCCTATCTCGAGGACAAGGGCGACGAGAGCGCCGGCGTCGAGCTGCGTGCGCTGGCGCCGATCAATCTGCGCCCGCCCGGCGCCGTGCAGGAACTCGGCAACCGCTTCGGCATACTCGCCGTCGAACTGCCGATCGGCATGGCCGATCCGCTCCAACGCCTCGACGAAATTCGCAAGCGGATGCTGAAACTCAAGAAGAGTTACGAGCCGCCCGTCACGCTCGGCCTGTTCGCTGCGCTGGGGCTGGCTCCAAAAGTCATGCAGGACCAGCTTTTCGACCTTCTGATCTCGCGCGCGAGCGCGGTCATGACCAATGTGCCGGGCCCCCAGAGGGAGATCACGATTGCGGGCAGCCCGGTGAAACAGGTGATGTTCTGGGTGCCGCAGTCCGGCGATATCGGCATGGGCGTGTCGATCCTGTCCTACGCCAGCTCCGTGCAGTTCGGCCTCATCACCGATGCGGCGCTGACGCCGGACCCGGAAGCGATCATCGGCCGGTTCGAGCGGGAGTTCGAAGGCTATCTGTACCGCGTGCTGCTGGAGGCGGCGGCCTGGGCGGATGAGCGGGCGCCTGACGAGAGCGGCGAAGCGCCATCGGATCGTGCGAACGCACGGACCCGGATGGCAAAGGCTCCCGCCAGCGACGCGCCGGCGATGCGCAAGCAGCAAAAGCGATTGCGGGCCTAGCGCGCCCACGCCCAGGCTCGCGCAAGGCCCCGGAGAGGGCCGGCGCCTCGGGCCGGCGTCAATCCTCCAGTTCGTCGATCGCCGATTGCCGGTCGAGCCGCTCCATGGCGTCGCGCGACTTCGATGCGGCGGCTTCCTTGTAGAGTCTCGTCGCCGCATCGAGCTTCGCCTTGCCGTAGAGGCCGACAAGACCGTTGGCGTGCTCGATGCGCGCGATCGCCGAATCCGGGATGAGTTTTCGCGCGGCTTCGAAATGCTTCATCGCCGCTTCCTTGCTCGCGCCGTATGTGAGACCCGCCATCAGAGCGCCCACCTTGGCGACGACTTCGGCATTGTAGGCGCCGAGCGCGATATGGGCTTCGGCGTGGTCGGGCGCGAGCGCGAGCGCTTTGTCGAGGCTCGCCTTGATCTTGCCGCCAAGCCCCATGGCCAGCGCCTTGGCGACGGAAATTCCCTGCCCGTAGCGGCCGAGCGCGGAAGCGTGAAAATAGAAGGCGTTGGGAAAATCCTTCGCGATCGCCTGCAGCTTTTCAGCACGCGCCGCCGATTGCTGAAAAATTTCGAGCTGCCTGTTGTCGTCGGTCTCGAGATAGGTCGCGTAGATGTTGGCCGCCTTGTTGGCGGCGTTGAAACCGAGCGGGCCGAGCGCTTCTCCCTGCTCGAACGCGCTCCCGAAGTCGCCGGCGTGATAAGCGCGCCAAGCCGATTGCAGCGCCGCGGCGACCTTGGCGGGCGGCGCTCCGGGATCGAGCTTCGGATGCGCAGCGAGCGCTTTCTTCACCCAGGCTTCATCCGGATAGGGCTCGCAATCGCCGCGATGAAGCGCGGCCCAGTTTTTCTTCAGCGCTGCGTCGACGTAATCGTAGGCCTTGTCGGGATATGGAAAGGATTTCCAGGCTGGCTTGGCCATGTGCTTGCCTCTAGTGCGCGTAGCGGGTTGCGAGGTCGTCGAACAACGCGCGCTCGCGCGGTCCGAGATAGGGAGCTGCAAGCGCAAGAACCTGGAAGACGCCGCGGCCGAGACCGTGGCCATCCTGCGCAGCGCGCGGTTTGCGGGCGAATTCGAAGGAAAGCCAGTAGGTGGCGACCATCGCCATGCTCTCGGCCAGCATGGCGATTTCACCCGTCGTCGCCTTCATCTGGCCGGCTGCGACCAGGCCATCCATAATCTCGCGCGCGACGCGAATCTTGTGAGAGAGGATGCGCTTCATCTGTGTTTCGACGCAGCGATAGCGTGAGATCAATTCGTTGAGATCGCGATAGACGAAGCGGTATTTCCAGATTGCTTCGAACACCAGATGAAGGAAAAGCCAGCAGTCTTCCGCATCGGGCAGGCGCCGCTCCGGCGCGGCCAGCGTCTCCTCGATCTCAGCGCGAAAGGCCGCGAACAGATCGTCGACGATCTTTTCCTTGGAATGGTAGTGGTAATAGAGATTGCCGGGGCTGATGCCCATTTCCAAAGCAATAGCCGCCGTCGTCACGGTCGGTTCGCCGTGCGCGTTGAACTGGGCGAGCGCGGTCTCAAGAATGCGCTCGCGCGTTTTTCTTTTCGGCTTTGACGACATTCGCCCGCCTCCCGGATTTTTCGATCCTGGCATGAGCTGGAGCGTTCGCGCCTTGCGCCAGCGCATGGTCGAGACGGTCGAGCGCCTTTTCGAGCCGCGCCGTCTCGCTCGCCAGCCCCGCTCCGGATCGTTCCGGCGCAACGATGAGCCGCCGGTCTGGATCGGCCAGCGCCGCATGGTCCAGCCGTACGCCATGGCGAAGGAGAATGGGTTCGAGTTCGGCGGCGCGACGACGCAATTCGCTGCGCGTGTAGCTGTAAGCGTGTTCGGCGAGCCGCCGGCGATCGGCATAGCTGAAGACATTGGCGAAGAAGATCAAAGCATCGTCGCGCGCCGGTTCGAACAGGAGAATGTCTGCGTCCGGATATTCGCGCTCATAGCGGGCCATGCCGACTTTCATGCGTGACTGGATGAGCGCCCGGAAGGTTTGCGAGAGAATGGCGACCAGCCCTTCATCTGCAAGCCGCCGCGGCGCGCGGCGGTCGTCTCCGGACGCCAGCCGTGTATCGAACGGCACGAGCGGATTGACGCAGACGAGCAGCTTGACGCCGGCTTTCAGCGCGACGGACGCATGCAAGGTTTTCTTCAATGCGCCATCGACGTAGTCCCGCTGGCCGATGCGCGCGGGCGGATAAAGACCCGGCAACGCCGCGCTGGCCTTCACCGCCGCGGAGATTGGCGCGTCGTCGTGGCCGGGCGCACCGAACACGACGGCTTCGGCCGTATCGAGATCGGTCGCCACGATGAACAGCTTGTGGCGCAGTCGGCGAAAATCGTCCGTCCGCCCCTCGCGGCCAAACATTCCGGCGAGATAGGCGGCAGCCGCATCATTGTCGAACAGCCCATTCGGCAGCGCGCGCGCAAGCCCCTGCAACGCCTCGAACGCGCCACGCGACGCGGGGCCTGTGCGGTCGAGCCGGGACGCGATGGCGTCGATCGCCAGATCCGGAATGCGGACAAGCCCTCGCACATATTCGGCGAAGGCCGGGCGCATAAGGACCTCCGGCTTGAATGGCTCGGCGTGAGTCTCGCTTTCGATAAAGCGCGCACAGAGATCGCGCGGCGTGAGGCCATTGGCCAGGCTCGCCGCGATGAAGGCGCCAGCGCTGACGCCGACGGTCGCATGGCATTGCGTGAAATCGACGCCGACGAGCGCCTCCTGCAGCGCGACCAGCGCGCCGATCTCGTAGATCGAGCCGAGCGGCCCGCCTCCGGCCAGCGCCAGTCCGACCGTCGATGCGCGCACATCGGTCATGTCTTCCTCCCCCCATGAGGCAAGGCGCGCGCACGGCCTTCCCCCTGGTTTGGACATTTGTCTATTTCGCAACCTTTGTCCGGGCGGGCTTGCCGACCGCCAGCTTGTCGGTCGCCTCGGTCAGTTGCGCGACCCGCTTCGACAACGTGTCGATATCCTTGCGTGTCGGCACGTTGAGGCTGTGCAGCGCCCGAGCGACGCGATCCTCGAACACTTTCTCGAGCTTGTCCCAAGCGCCGGCGCCCCTCGACCTGATCTCCGCGATGCGCTCGTCGGCCGCCGTCTTCGTTTCGTCCTGAACACGCTGGCCTTCGACCACAAGCGCATCGAACACTTTCTGTCCTTCGGCCTGCGCCTTGGCGAAAGCGCCGAGGCCCGCGAGCCATATCTGATTGGCGGATTCGCGAATCGTGGCTGCAAAATTATCGTCGGATTTGGCGAGCGCCTTGAGTTTCCGGGCCATGACATGCTCCTTTGCGAGCGGCCGTGTGACCGCGAACGCGACAATCCACCACAGAAAATTAGGCTCTGCCGCCCAAAGCTCTGGGCGACGCAGCCTAAAATCATTGGCTACATTGAACGCCTTCGATCGGGAGGCTGCGATGATCTACTTCGTGACCGGCGCAACGGGCTTCATCGGCAAGCGCTTCGTGCGCAAGCTGCTTGAACGAAACGATGCGCGCGTGTTCGTTCTGTTGCGCGATGCTTCCGACGATAAGGCGGCCGCGCTCCACGATTTTTGCGGCGACGCCGCGAAGCGCATCGTCGCCGTGCAAGGCGACATTACAGCGGAGAAGCTCGGCGTCGATGCGAAGGAGGTTCGCAAGCTCAAGGGCAAAGTCGACCACGTCGTTCATCTCGCCGCCATCTACAATCTCACCGCCGATCCCGCCGATGTCGAGCGCGCCAATGTCGGCGGCGTGCGCAACGCGCTCGACTTTTCACGCGCCATCAATGCGGGCTGCTTCCACCATGTATCATCGATCGCGGCGGCCGGCCTCTACGAAGGTGTGTTCCGCGAGGACATGTTCGAGGAGGCGCGTCATCTCGAGCACGCCTATTTCCGCTCCAAGCACGAATCCGAACGACTTGTGCGCGCCGAAAAGAAGATCGCCTGGCGCATCTATCGCCCGGCGATCGTCGTGGGCGATTCGCGCACCGGCGAAATGGACAAGATCGACGGGCCCTATTATTTCTTCAAGCTGATCCAGAAGATGCGCAAGGCGATCCCTTCGTGGGCGCCGATGATCGGGCTCGAGGGCGGGCGCATCAATGTCGTGCCGGTCGATTTTGTCGTCGATGCGCTCGATCATCTCGTCGCTGCGCCGGATCTCGACCGACGTACGTTTCACCTCACAGATCCCGCGCCGCTGCGGCTCGGCGACATGCTGAACCTGTTTGCCCGCGCAGCCCATGCGCCGCAATTCACCCTGCGCGTCAATGCAGCGATGTTCGGGTTCATTCCCGGCGCCCTGGCGAAGGGGTTGATGAGCCTCACGCCGTTCCGTCGCATTCGCAAGCTGGCGCTGCACGAACTCGGGCTGCCCGACGACATTCTTACCTTCGTGAATTATCCCACGCGCTTCGACAGCCGCGAGACGCAGAAGGTTCTGGCGAAGGCGGGCATCAAGGTTCCGCGTCTGGAAGATTACGCCTGGCGGCTCTGGGACTATTGGGAGCGCCACCTCGATCCCGATCTTTTCCTGGATCGTTCGCTGCGCGGGCGCGTGCAGGGAAAGCGCGTGCTGGTGACGGGCGGCTCCGTCGGCATAGGCAAGGCTGTCGCCCACAAGCTCGCGCAAGCCGGAGCGATCACCATTGTCTGCGCGCGCGATGCGGCTGCGCTGAAGGAAGCGCGCGACGAATTCGCTGCGGACGGTCTGACGCTGCACACATATGGCGCCGACATTTCAGACCCGGAGACTTGCGCGAAGTTCATTTCGCGTCTGACCGCAGAGCACGGCGGCGTCGATATTCTCGTCAATAACGCGGGCCGCTCGATCCGCCGGTCCATCGAACATTCCTATGACCGGCTGCACGATCTCGAACGCACGATGAAAGTGAACTATATCGGCGCAGTGCAGGTGGCGATGGGACTGCTGCCCGGCATGGCCGAGCGGCACGAGGGGCATGTCGTCAACGTGTCCTCGATCGGCGTGCTCACCAACGCGCCGCGCTTTTCCGCCTATGTCGCATCGAAGGCGGCGCTGGAAGCATGGAGCAATTGCGCGGCATCGGAATTTCTGGATCGCGGCGTGCATTTCACCAACGTGAACATGCCGCTCGTGCGCACTGCGATGACGGCGCCGACCAAATTCTACGCCAGCGTGCCAACGCTCGACCCCGACGATGCCGCCGATCTCGTGATCGACGCGATCATCCACCGGCCCGCCCGCGTCGCCACGCGGCTCGGGCGCTTCGGGCAGGTCACGCATGCGCTCCTTCCCAATTTCGCGCATATTGTAATGAACACGGCCTACCGCATGTTTCCGGATACGGCCGGCAAGGACGGCGCGCCGACGCCGCCAACGGCGGATCAGGTCGCCTTCACGCAGGTGCTGCGCGGGTTGCATTTGTAGTGTAGCGACTTCCCTCTCCTGTGAAACGGGCGAGGATGTCATGCGAAGCATGGCGGATGAGGGACGCGCTGCTTCGCCACATTTTGTCGATAACCGCAGCGCCTTCATCCGACGTCGTTTCGCGAGGCCCCCTCACGCTGTGCGGGAGAGGGGACTCGCCGCTCAGTGCGCTACGGCCTTTGTCGTCTCCACGGAGCCTGCGCCGTTGAAGAACGCATTCAGCGCCACCGTCACGATGGTCGTCAGCAGGATCCCGGATTCCAGCAGCGGCTTGAGCTGCTTCGGAAAGGCCTCGAAAAAGTTCGGCGCGATCAGCGTGAGCATGCCGAAGCCGATGCCGAGCGCTACGATCATCAGGTTGTTGCGGTTCGTGGTGTAGTCGACGCTCGACAATATGCGGATGCCGGTCGCCGCCACCATGCCGAACATCACCAGACCGGCGCCGCCGAGAACGCTGACCGGAATCGCGCCGAAAATCGAGGCGAGCTTGGGGATGAGGCCGAGGATGATCAGAATGACGCCGCCGGCAACCGCGACCCAGCGTGAGCGCACGCCCGTCACGCCGACGAGGCCAACGTTCTGCGAATAGGACGTGTAGGGGAAGGTGTTCATGACGCCGCCGAGGACCGTGCCGACGCCGTCGGCGCGCAGGCCCTTGGTCAGTTCTTTCGAGTCGACATCCTTGCCGGTCATTTCGCCGAGCGCGAGGAACATGCCGGTCGATTCGACCATCACCACGATCATGACGATGCACATGGTCAGGATGGACCAGAAATCGAAAGTCGGCATGCCGAACTGGAAGGGATAGACGAGGCCAAACCAGGGCGCGTTGGCGATCAATCCGGTGTTCAGCTTGCCCAGAAACGCCGCGATGACGGCGCCGACGACAATGCCGAGCAGCACGGCGATGTTGGCGAGAAAGCCCTTGGCGTAGCGCGAGATCAGCAGAATCGCGACGAGCACGATCGCGGCGATCGCGAGATTTTCGGGATGACCGAAGGCTGGATTGGGGAAGTCGCCCATCACGCCATCGACCGGCTTCTTGATGGTGGGCAAAGCGCCGCCGGCCCAGCCGATGCCGATGCGCATCAACGTGATGCCGATGACCGCAATGATGGTGCCGGTGACAACCGGCGGGAAGAAACGGATGAGCCTGCCGACCAGCGGCGCGACGAGAAAGGCGAAGACGCCGGACGCGATGACCGCGCCGTAGATGTTGAGAAGAGTGGCGGTCGGCGTAGCGCCCGCCGCCTTGCCGGCGCCGATCATGGCCAGCATGGGCGCGACGGAAGCGAAAGTGACGCCCATCATCACCGGCAAGCGGATGCCGACACCGGGGAAACCGAGCGACTGCACGAGTGTCGCCAGTCCGCAGGCGAACAGATCGGCGTTGATGAGCAGCGTGCGCTGCTCCGGCGTCAGGCCGAGCGCGCCAGAAATGATGAAGGGCACGGCCACCGCGCCGGCGTACATCACCAGAACATGCTGAATGCCGAGCGCGGCGAGGCGCTGTGGCGGCAGGACTTCGTCCACGCCGTGATCGGTCGTTTCGCTCATTTGTCGCCTCTCCAAAAATGCGCGCAAATCTGCCGTTTGCTGCACATGCAAGACCGGCGCCTGTTATGCCGGCAACCTGTCGCGCAGACGCAACAACGCGATCTTGTCGATCTGCGCCAGCGCCTCTGCAAATTCCTGATCCTGTCCATGGCCGATGCGGCGTTCGAAAGCCGCGAGAATATCGTCCTTGGTCGAGCCCTTCACCGCCATGATGAAGGGGAAGCCGAACTTCGCCTTGTAGGCGTCGTTGAGGCTCGTGAAACGCGCGAGTTCGTCTGATGTCAGGCGGTCGAGGCCTGCGCCGCCCTGCTCTTTCGTCGAATCTGCGGTCAGGCCCTTGGCCAGCGCCAGTTTGCCGGCGAGATCGGGATGGGCGCGGATCAACGCCAGCTTCGCGTCGCGAGGCATGGCGCCGGCGACGGCGACCATGGCCGCATGCAGGCCGCCCGCCGTATCCTGCGCGCGCGACAGACCCTTCGCGTGCGCGCCGGAAGCGATCTGCGGCGTGTGTTCGTAGATGTCGGCGAAGACATCCGTGAATAGCGCCCGGCCCATGCGGCTTGGGACATAGCCGCCCTTCGGGGGATGCGTCCGTATCCAGTGTCGGGCGATGTCGAGGCGGGTGGCGACCCAGACGCGATCATGCTTGCGCACATAGTCGAGAAAGCGCGCCAGCGCGGCGGCGCGACCGGGGCGCCCGACGAGGCGGCAATGCAGGCCGACCGACATCATCTTCGGCTGCGTCTCGCCTTCGGCGTAGAGCGTGTCGAAGCTGTCCTTGAGATAGGCGAAGAACTGGTCGCCGCTGTTGAAGCCCTGCGGCGTGGCGAAGCGCATGTCGTTGGCGTCGAGCGTGTAGGGCACGAGCAATTGCTGATGCTCTTCGTCGTCGAGCCAGTAGGGAAGGTCGTCGGCATAGACGTCGGCGGAATAAAGAAAGCCGCCCTCCTCGACGGCGAGCGGTATCGAATTTTCGCTCGTGCGGCCCTGATAGAAGCCGAGCGGGCGCTCGCCGACCACATCGGTATGCAGGCGGATCGCCTCGGCGATGTCGGCGCGCTCCTTGTCCCGGGGCGCGTCCTTGTAATCGATCCACTTCAGGCCGTGGCTCGCCATTTCCCAGCCCGCCGCCTTCATGGCGGCGACGGCTTGCGGATTGCGCGCGAGCGCGGTGGCGACGCCGAAGACGGTGACGGGCATGGCGCGCTCGCGGAACAGGCGCAGCAAGCGCCAGAAGCCGGCGCGCGAGCCGTACTCGTAGATCGATTCCATGTTCATGTGGCGCTGGCCCGGCCAGGGCTGAGCGCCGACGATCTCCGAGAGAAAGGCCTCCGAAGCGGCGTCGCCGTGAAGAATATTGTTCTCGCCGCCTTCCTCGTAATTGACGACGAATTGCACGGCGATGCGCGCCTCGCCCGGCCAACGCGCGAGCGGAGGGTTCTCGCCGTAGCCGACCATGTCACGCGGATAGGCGGTCATGCCTCACGAGCCCCGGTAGGTGGAGAAAGCCCAGGGCGAGACGAGCAGCGGCACATGATAATGGCCGGCAACGTCGGCTATGCCGAAGCGGATCGGCACGATGTCGACGAAGGCGGGCTCGGGAAGCGTCTGGCCGGAGCCGCGAAAATAATCGCCCGCGTGGAAGCGGATTTCGTAGACGCCGACCGCCATCTCGTCTCCGGACAGCAGTGGCGCGTCTGTGCGACCGTCGGCGTTGGTGCGGCACGCCTTGATCAGATTGACGGCCCCGTCGCCGCGCACCCGCACGAGTTCGAGCGCAACTCCCGCCGCGGGCCGGCCCGCCTGAATGTCCAGCACATGTGTCGACAGACGGCCCATGCCCCACTCCCTGCTGGCGTCATTCTAGCAGCGCGCAATCCTTCCACATTCAAATATTTTTTGAAACTCAGCTTGCGCGTTCCTCGCCAATTCCCCGCGTTCAGCCAGCTGCGCGTCGCTTGCGCGCCTTGGTGGACGCCCCTCCCGCGAGCGCCGTCTCGATGTGGTCGCGCGCTTCTTCGGCAAGCGCGTCAGCGAAGGCGCGGACCTTCGGCGGGACCATGCGTTGGTAGGCGTGCAGGATGGCGAGGGTGACCGGCGTCGGCGGATTGTCGGGCAGCACGGCCACCAGCGCGCCGGAGCGCAAATGCCCGGCGACCTCGAACAGCGGCTTCATGACGACGCCCTCGCCCTCGAGCGCCCATTGCGTGAGGACATCGCCGGCGTCCGCATCGAGACCGCCAGAAACCGTGGCCGAGACGGCGCGCCCGCCGCGCTGCAGCGTCCAGCGGAACTGGCGCGAGCCCGGGTAGTGCAACATCAGGCAGCGATGCTTCTCGAGATCGGCAATGGATTTCGGCGCGCCGTGCTTTTCGATGTAGGCGGGCGCGGCGCAAAGCACGCGCTCGACATCGGCAATCTTGCGCACGATCAGCGAGGAATCCGGCAGGCGATCCATCCGCACCGCGACATCGACCGCCTCGGTGAAGAGGTCGACAAGATAGTCCGACAGGCGCAGCGTGACGTCGATTTCGGGATAGCGCTGCTGGAAGCGTGGCAGGAAGGGCGCGACGACGCGCTGGCCGAATCCGAGCGGCGCCGTCACCTTCAGCAGGCCGCGGGGCGGCGCGCCCTTGTCGGAGACGCTCGCTTCGGCCCTTTCGAGCGCCTGCGAAACGTCCAGACAATGCTCATAAAAGACGCGGCCCTGCTCGGTAAGAAACATCTTGCGCGTCGTTCGATTAAACAATCGGCAGCCGAGCGTCTTCTCCAGAGAGCGAATGCGATGGCTGACGACGGCGGCGGAAAGCCGCATACTGCGGCCCGCAGCGGAGAACGAGCCGAGCTCAACGGCGCGCACGAAAACACGGATATTGTCGAGCGAGAGCATTCAGCGATCCGGTTTGAAAGTCTGCACGCTTTCCAACAATATCGCCGGATGCGACCTCCGCCTAGAGTGACGCAGCGAGAACGGAGAAGCGACGATGGACGCGATTGCGCTGGAATGGGGCGGCCTCCTTCTGCGATGGACCCACATCATCACCGGCATCGCCTGGATCGGCTCGTCCTTCTATTTCATGCATCTCGACGCATCGATCCGCGCCATTCCCGAGATCCCCGCCGGCAAGGGCGGCGAAGCGTGGGAGGTGCACGGCGGCGGCTTCTACCAGGTGCGCAAATATCTCGTCGCGCCGGACCGGATGCCGGCCGAACTCATGTGGCACAAATGGGAATCCTACTCGACGTGGATTTCCGGTTTCTCGCTGCTGGTATGGGTCTATTATCTCGGCGCGGATCTCTACCTGATCGACCCCGCCGTGCGCGCGCTCACCCCGCTGCAGGCGGCAGGCGTCGGCATCGGCGGCCTTGCGGTCGGCTGGATCGTCTACGACACGCTTTGCAAGTCGCCGCTCGCCAACAATGAAGTCGCGCTCGCCGCCGTCGGCTTCGCCTTTGTGATGGCGATGGCCTTCTTCTTCCAGCACATGTTCTCCGGCCGCGGCGCGCTGCTGCATACGGGCGCATTGATGGGCACGATCATGACCGGAAACGTGTTCATGAACATCATTCCGAACACGAAGATCGTCGTCGCCGATCTCATCGCGGGCCGCGCGCCCGATCCCAAATACGGCAAGCAGGCCAAGACGCGCTCGACGCACAACAACTACCTCACGCTGCCGGTTCTGTTCCTGATGATCTCGGGCCATTATCCGATGACCTTCATGTCGCCCTACGCGTGGCTGATGGTCGGTTTTATTCTGATCGCAGGCGCGCTCGTCCGCTTCTTCTACAACCAGCGGCACGCCGGCAAGGGCGACAAATGGTGGGCTTGGGCGGTCGCAGCGCTGTGCGTCGCCGTCGCGATCTGGCTGTCGATGCTGTCGAACCCGGCCGGACGCCAGAAGCTCGGCCTGCCCGAACTCTCGACGCCCGCCGTCGCAGCTGTCGCACCGCACGTTCCGAAAGACGTCGAGGATGTGCTGACGAGCCGATGCGCCATGTGTCACGCGCCGGAGCCCGTGTGGACCGGCCTCGCATCCCCGCCCAAGGGCGTGATGCTGGATACGCCCGCCAATATCGCCCGCAACGCCGAGCATGTGCGCCTGCAGGCCGTGCTGACGCACGCCATGCCGCCGAACAACATCACCGAGATGACCGCCGACGAGCGCAGGGTTCTGGCGGACTGGTTCGACAAGAAATGAGAGACGCCCTCTCCATCGAACCGCTGACGCGCGAATCCTTCGCGCCTTTCGGCGATGTGATCGACGCTGACGGCATGAAGCACATCACGATCAACCGGGGCTTTGCGCAGCGTGCGGACGGCCAGGCAAAGATCGACGTCGCGAGTGAAGGCGGCCTGGTCAACATCAGCCTGTTCACGGCGCAGCCGCGTCCGATGCCAATCGAAATCGAGCTGATGGAGCGTCATCCGCTCGGAAGCCAGCTGTTCGCACCGATGCAGGCGCAACCGTGGCTCGTCGTCGTCTGCGGCGATCCGCGCGACGCCGCGAGCTACCGGGCTTTTCGCGCGACGGGGCGGCAAGGCGTCAATTACGCCCGCAACGTGTGGCATCATCCGCTGCTGGTTCTCGACGAGAACAGCCTGTTTCTTGTCGTCGACCGGACGGGACCCGGAAACAATCTCGAAGAATACGAATTGAGCGTGGCCGAATGGCAGTCGCTGGCGCCGTAACGCGCGACAAAGAGGAAACGATGGAGCGCACCTATTATTCCGCCATGGGCGGACATCCCCCGCAGACCGACATGCTGACGGGCCGCGCGGTCTTCACCGAGGCTTACGCCGTCATTCCACGGGGCGTGATGCGCGATATCGTGACGAGCTGTCTGCCGCATTGGGCGAAGACCCGCCTGTGGATCATCGCCCGCCCGCTGTCGGGATTCGCGGAAACCTTCACGCATTACATCATGGAAGTCTCCCCCGGCGGCGGCAGCGACAGGCCGGACACGGAACCGCGCGCGGAAAGCGTTCTGTTCATGGTTGAAGGACAAGCGTCGCTGACCATCGGCAACGCCAAGCATATTCTCAAAAAAGGCGGCTACGCCTATCTGCCGGCCGGCGCCTCGTGGCGCATTTCAAACAACGGAAAGAGCCCGGCGAAATTCCACTGGATCCGCAAGGCTTACGAGCCCGTCGAGGGGATCGAGGCGCCGGAAGCCTTTGTGGCCAACGAGGCCGACGTTCCGATGCGCTCCATGGCCGGCACGGATGGCAAATGGGCGACGCAACGCTTCGTCGAGCCGGACGATTTGCGCCACGACATGCACGTCAACATCGTGACCTTCGAGCCCGGCGCGATCATTCCCTTCCTCGAAACGCACGTGATGGAGCACGGGCTCTATGTGCTGGAGGGCAAGGCGGTCTACAAGCTCAATCGCGACTGGGTCGAGGTGGAGGCCGGCGACTACATGTGGCTGCGCGCCTTCTGCCCGCAGGCCTGCTACGCAGGCGGCCCCGGACGTTTCCGCTATCTCCTCTACAAGGACGTGAACCGTCACCCGAAGCTCGGCGGCTTCTGAACGGCGGAAAGAGCGCTGGCGGAAGAGAGAGGGAGTCGAACCCACCAAGGACCGGCTCGCGGCCCCTCCCGGATTTGAAGTCCGGACGCCCCACCGGGGACGATTCTCTTCCATGCGCCGAAGCGCAAATCTAGCCTGCCGGCGGCGCCCCGAACAGGTCGAGCCGATGGCGGTTGACGCGCCTGAGATCGCCCCGCCGCAGGGTTACGCCGTGGCGATCGAAAAATTCGAGAATCTGGATCGCGACCTTGCGGCCATTGTCGAGCCGATCGCGGAATTGCGCCGCCGTGAACTGGCCTTGCGGCGCCACGCTTGCAATGTCGGCGGCGATAGCGGTCATTTCCGCGACGGTAAGGCGCAGAAAGAAATGATCGTGCGCGATCTCGTCGACCTTGCCCATGCGGCTCAGCAGCTTCATCAGGCGGCGTATGTCGGGTTCGTCGAGATCGAGCGCGTGGGCGATGTCGCGCACGCGCGGCGGGCGGAAACGCTCGGCGCCGGAGACCAGCGGCGCGATGCGTTTCCAGGCGACCTCGTCCTCCGGCTGCAGCCGCGCCTCGTGTCCGGCCAATCTCGCCCAGGCGCCGTCCAGAACAACGCGGCCGTCGAGCGCCGGCGATTGCAATAGCGAACGGAAGATGGGCGCGGGCAGGCGCGGCTCGAGCGCCATGCGCAGCCGTTCAAAGCCGAGGCCGGGCAAGGCCGGGCTTTCGGCATGAAAAGCGCCGAGCGTTGCGGCGAGTTTATCGACGAGACCCGAGAAGGTTTCCCGCGACAGAGCGATCCGCGTCCCGCCGCCGGCAATCTCGACAAAATCGAGCGCTTGCGCGATCGACGCGACCTGTCTTGCGGCAAGCGCCCGGTCACGCGCGAATGCCGAGAGATCAACAAAAAACGGAGAGGTCGCAAGCATCGCGCCAAGCGCTTCCTGCGCATCGCCCCGCGACGCCGCTTCGAGAAACGCGCGGCGCTCGGGCGTGCGGCGCTTGCGCGCCGGCGCGCGCAGATCGACGAAGACGCCGCCCCCGATTGTGCGCTGCGCGGTCGTGTCGCGCGCCACGAACCGGTCGCCGGCGGCGGCGGCGATCGGCCTTTCCAGAACGAGTTGCGCAAAAACGGTCTCGCCCGGCCCAATCGGATCGTCACCCAGCAGGACGACGCGCGCCGCGACGTCCTTCGCCGCGTGATGCAGGCGGATCGGCGTCCATTGCGCGATGGATCTGCGCTCCTGCGGCAGCAACCGGAAAGAGACATCGATGCGATCCGTCGGCGCGTGCAGGTCAGGCGCGATCACGAAATCGCCGCGTGCGACTGCGTCCTTCGACATGCCGTCTCCGGCGAGATTGAGCGCGCACCGCTCGCCCGCATGACCGCGTTCGGCAGGCCGGTTCTGCGCATGAATCGACCTCACGCGCGCCGATCTCCCGGAGGGGCTTATGACGACGCGATCGCCGACGGAAACCTCGCCCGACAGGACGATCCCCGTCACCACGACGCCGGCGCCCGGCAGAATGAAAGAGCGATCGACCGCGAAGCGAAACGCGCCCTCGCCCGAACGCACATGCGTTTCCCGCGCGGCCGCGAACAACTTCTGGCGCAGCGTTTCGACGCCCGCGCCGGTGACCGCGGAGACAGACGCGATCGAAGCGCCCGCCAGCGACGAGGCCGCCAGCATACTCTCGATTTCCGCCGACACTTCGACGACGCGTTCCGCCGAGACCGTATCGATCTTGGTGAGCGCCACAAGGCCGCGGGAAAGCCCGAGCATATCGAGGATCGCCAGATGTTCGCGCGTCTGCGGCATGATCCCGTCGTCGGCGGCGACGACGAGAAGTACGAAATCCACGCCCGTTGCGCCGGCGAGCATCGTATGGACGAATTTTTCGTGGCCGGGCACATCGACAAAGCCCAGTACGGAACCATCGGGCGCGGGCGCGTAAGCGAAGCCGAGGTCGATGGAGATGCCGCGCGCCTTCTCTTCCTTCAGGCGGTCGGTGTCGACGCCGGTGAGCGCGCGCACGAGCGAGGACTTGCCGTGATCGATATGGCCGGCCGTGCCGACGATCATGCCGCGCTCTCGGGCTTCGGCAGATACGCGAGATTGGCGACGAAGCCGTCCTCATCTGTGAGACAGCGCAAATCCAGCACGAGGGCGCCATCAGCGATGCGGCCGATGACCGGCCAAGGCAGGCCGCGCAGCGAATTGTTCAACGCGATGAGCGCGCGCTGGCCGCCGCGCGCCGCCTTCGCGCGAATGGCGATCCCGGCGCTCGGGACCGTCTCGACGGGCGAGGCGCCCGAACCCACCTCGCTTGCGCAGCGCGCGATCTCGACGGCGAATTGCGCGCCTATCGCCTTCTGCACAAACGGCGCGATGCGAGCGGCTTGCGCCTCGATGTCCGCGAACGAACGCGCGAGAGATTTGAGCGTCGGCAATTCCAGCGCGAGCCGGTCGGGATTGCGGTAAAGTTTCAGCGTCGCTTCGATAGCGGCGATCCTGATCTTGTCGATGCGCAACGCGCGCTTCATCGGGTTCTTGTTGATGCGCGCGATCAAATCCTTGCGGCCGACGATGAAGCCCGCCTGCGGGCCGCCGAGCAGCTTGTCGCCCGAGAAAGTGACGAGATCGGCGCCGTCGGCGACCGCCTCGGCGACGGTCGGCTCGCGTTTCAGCCCGTAGCGTGTGAGATCGACAAGCACGCCGGAGCCGAGATCGTTGACCAGCGGCGTGTTTTTCGCGCGCGCCAGAGCGGCGAGGTCGCGCGCGGAAACTTCCTTCGTGAAGCCTTCGATCCGGTAGTTCGAGGTATGCACTTTCAGGACGAGGCCGGCGCCCTGCTCGAGCGCCGCGACATAATCCTTCGCATGCGTGCGATTGGTCGTGCCGATCTCGACGAGTTTCGCGCCGGCGCGCGCCATGATGTCGGGCATACGAAAGGCGCCCCCGATCTCGATGAGTTCGCCGCGCGAGACGATGGCGCGTTTTCCGCGCGCGAGCGTATTCAGGACGAGCAAGACAGCGGCCGCATTGTTGTTGACGATCGTGGCGTCTTGCGCGCCCGTCAGTTCGCAGACGAGACCGCGCAGATGATCGTCGCGCTCGCCGCGCTTGCCGCCGCCGACGTCGAATTCGAGCGCGACCGCCTCGCGCATCGCATGCGTCGCGGCTGCGATTGCGACTTGGGCAAGGCGCGCGCGGCCGAGGTTTGTGTGAAGCACCGTGCCGGTGAGATTGAAGACCGGGCGCAGACTTGGCGCAGCGGCGCGTTCTATCCGGCGCGCGGCGCGCGCCGCAATTTGTCCGGCGTCGCCCGGCGCGTCCCGGCCAGAGCGCGCTTCCGCGAGTTCGGCGCGCACGGCGCTGGTCACGGTCGCGCGGCCGAATTTTTCGATCGCCGCGATGCAAACGGAATCGCGCAGCGTTTCGTCCACCGAGGGCAGCCGCCGGCGGTCGACATCTCCGGGCGCGCTCATGGCCTCAGTAACCGAGCAGGAAAGGATCGACGCCGCCGCGCCGATACGCGCTGTCGCGCAGCAGAAGGTCGAGCGCCAGCGTGGCGACGTCGTCGGCGACAGGATCGAGCGCGCCGTCCTTGTGCTGCAGCATGATCTTCAGATAGCGATTGCATGTCGCGCATGTCTCGGCGCGCACGAGACCCGCGCCCGGACCGTCCGCGATCTCCTGATAGCCAATCCCGCCGGTCGCCCCGCAGCACACGCATTTGACGCGCACCTCGTGCCATAGCGTCGAGCAAAGCGCACACGAGACGAAGCGCGTTCCATGCGCGCCCTGCCAGCCGACAACGAGGCTTGCGACCGGAGGGCCGCCGCAAGCAGGGCAGGCGCCTTGGCCGACGGGCGTCAGCGCCTTTGCATCAAGACGCGCGGCAAGGCGCGCGGCATGAAGTTGCATCGCGGCGGCGGCAAAAGCCTGCTCGGCGACTTGTGCAGGGTCGATGCGAGAGTCGAAGGCTGCGCGCGCCAGCGCCTCGCGCTCGGCCGTCTCCATGCGCGTCACATTGGCGAGCGCGGCGCGGGCCTGATCAGGCATGTCGATCTGCGGCGCGAGCGCGAACAATCTGTCGAATGTCGTCGCCAGCGCGGGATCCTCCACGAAACGATTGCGGTCGATCGGCGGCATGCCGTGCGCTGCGGCGCGGTTGCGTTCGGTTTCGCTCGGCGCCATCGGCTGTGGCAACCCGCCTTCGTTCGTGCGGTGCTGCGCTTCCGCTAGACCGGCCATGAAATGCAGATAGGGGGCGAGCGCGTGAGTCTGCGCCAACACGGCGAAACGTTGCGCGCGCAAGCGGAAATGGGTGGCGGGATCGGGAAGTCTCGCGAAAGGCGGTTCGGCGCGCGAACCGATTTCGACAGGGGCAAACGGCGCGGAGCCGGTTTCGCTCATTGTGCTTTCTCACGAACCGCACGGGCCACGTGGAGCAACCGCGCACAACGCGCGATCGCATTCGGATTTGCGCAGTCTAGCGCCGGCGATCCGTCGTCACCAGTTCCTTCAGCCATTTGCGATGATGCCGCCAGGCCCAGCCGCCGGTGACCTGCCCCTTCGTCATGGCGCCGATCGTGCCGCGAACCCAGATCGCCGCATAGACGTGAACAATCCACACGCAGATGATCGCCACCGCGCAGATCGCATGCGCCAGGACCGCGAGGCGCTTCGTGGGAATTGAGGTGAGAGCGTAGAAATACTGGTCCCAGATGACGATGCCCGTCGCGATCAGCGCGAGGATGAGCAGCGTCATGCCCCAGAACACGAATTTCTGGCCGGCGTTGTATTTGCCGACTTCCGGCATCTTTTCTTCATGGCCCGCGATCAGATCGCCTGTGTGGGCAAGCCATTCGCCATCCTCGCGCCGCCAGAGGTTCGCCTTCCAGAACCGCAGGAACAGGCCGGAGAAGGAGAAGAACAGGATGACGCCGATCCACGGATGGATCGTGCGCGTCCACTGCCCGCCGCCGAACAGGCCGGTCAGAAAGAACAGGCCCGGCGTGAACAGGGCAAGGCCGGAAAGCGCGAGCGCGATCAGGCTGATCGCCGTCACCCAATGATTGGCGCGCGCTCCGGCGGTGTAGCGGTCCACGACCACCGGATCGCCGGGATGGACGGCGTCGCCGCTTTCGAGATCGTAAGCCGTCATCGGCGGCCCTCCACCAGCTTTTCGGCGTTTTCCTCGTCCTCCGCCGTGACCTTGTTCGGACCTGCGATGAGATGATGGACGAAGGTGATGGCCGCGAGCCCGCCCATCATCGCCAGACCCGCATATTTGGTCACGCCCTTCCAGATTTCGACGACAGGGCTGATGCGCGGATTGTTCGGCAGGCCGGCGTAGATCTCCGGCTTGTCGGCGTGTTGCAGCACATACATCACATGCGTGCCGCCGACGCCCTGCGGATCGTAGAGACCGGCGTTCTTGTAGCCGCGCGACTTCAGGTCGGTGATGCGGCCGTCAGCCCATTTCTTCATGTCGTCCTTGGGGCCGAACACGATCGCCTGCGTCGGGCAGGCCTTCTGGCACGCCGGGCCCTGGCCGACGGCGACGCGGTCGGAACAGAGCGTGCATTTGTAGGCCTTGTGGTCGACCTGTGACACGCGAGGGATGTTGAACGGGCAGCCCTTCACGCAATAGCCGCAGCCGATGCATTTATCGTGGTCGAAATCCACGATGCCGTTCGAATATTGCACGATGGCGCCGGGCGCCGGGCAGGCCTTGAGACAGCCCGGATCCTCGCAATGCATGCAGCCGTCCTTGCGGATCAGCCATTCGAGATTGCCCGTCTCCGGATTGTCCCATTCGGTGAAACGCATCACCGTCAGGCTCGCTGGCGTCAGGTCCAGCGGATTATTGTAGCTGCCGTGGTTGATCCCGATCTCTTCGCGCAGATCGTTCCATTCCATGCAGGCCGACTGGCAGGCCTTGCAGCCGATGCATTTCGACACGTCGATCAGCT